>NZ_JBFLUG010000034.1:0-68640 GCF_041008525.1 Parafrankia sp. FMc2
GGCCTCGCGGAACTCATGCCGGACCTTCACGGTCGAGCGAGCAGGGCGATGGCCCGGTGGGGACCAGGGGCGTGTCCGAACTCTCCCATTCGCGAGTTCCGACACGAGGAAGGTGCACCAGTGAGCCCGGTCAACCTGACGTCCGCCCTGGTGGTCGGCGCCCTGTACACCGCCGGGACGTATCTGCTCCTCCAGCGGTCGCTCATGCGGGTCCTGATCGGACTCGCCCTGCTGGGGCACGGCACGACGCTGCTCCTGCTGCTCGTCGGCGGCGAGAGCGGCCAGCCGCCGATGATCGGCTCGATCCCGGTCGGGTCCATGTCGGACCCGCTGCCGCAGGGCATGGCGCTCACCTCGATCGTCATCACCTTCGCGCTGACGACCTTCCTGCTCGCGCTCGCGTACCGGGCCTGGACCCTGCTCGGTGACGACGAGGTGCGGGACGACATCGAGGACGCCCGGATCCGCGGACTGGACCGCGCCGAGCACGCCGAGCACGGGGGCGGGGGCGGGGGCGACGGCGGAGACTGGTCGGCGCCAGCGCCGGCGCAGGTGGCCGAGGAGGACCACCGCGAGCCGGGTGAGCTGGCCATACCCGGCCTGCTGGAGCGCCAGGATGCCCATGGGTGGCGCTCGTGAGCATCCTCGTTGTGTTCCCTGTCGTGGTCCCCCTGCTCGCGGCCGGCGCAGTGCTGGTGCTGGGCCGGTGGGTGCTGGCCCGCCGGGTCCTGGCCCTCACCGTCATTGCCGGGGTCGTGGCGGATGCCGCCGCTGTCGTCGTGATCGCCGACACCGACGGCCCGCTCGTCGCCAACCTCGGCGGCTGGCCCGCTCCGATCGGCATCACGCTGGTGGGGGACCGGTTGTCCGGCCTGCTCCTGCTCACCTCGGCCGTGGTGACCTTCGCCGTGCTCGTCTACGCGATCGGCCAGGGCATCACCGAGCAGGCCCGGCTCGGCCGTAGTTCGGTCTTCGAGGCGGTGTACCTGGTCCTCGTCGCCGGGGTCGCACTGGCCTACCTGACCGGTGACCTGTTCAACCTGTTCGTCGCGTTCGAGATCATGCTGGTCTCGTCCTACGTGCTGATCACCTTCGCCGTGACCCCGGGACGGATCCGGGCCGGCATGACCTACGTGATCGTCAGCATGACGTCCTCGCTGTTCTTCCTCACGATGCTGGCGCTGGTGTACGCCGCCACCGGCACGGTCAACCTCGCCGACCTCGCCGGGCGGATCGGGACCCTGCCCCCCGGCCTCGCGGAGACCCTCGGGCTGATGGCGCTTGTCGTGTTCGGGATCAAGGCCGCCGCGGTGCCGCTGCATTTCTGGCTGCCGGACAGCTACCCGACAGCACCGGCGCCGATCACGGCCGTGCTCGCGGCGCTGCTGACCAAGGTCGGCGTGTACGCGCTGCTGCGCACCCACACACTGGTGTTCCGGCACGACAGCGCCTGGATCCTGCTGCTGGCCACCGCCGTGGTGACGCTGCTCGTCGGCGCGCTGGGCGCGATCGCCCAGGACGACCTGAACCGGATGCTGTCCTACCTGCTCGTCAGCCACATCGGCTACATGCTGTTCGGGCTGTCCCTGTTCACGGTGATCGGGCTCGCCGGCGTGATCATCTACATGGTGCACCACATCCTCGCCCAGGCTGCGTTGTTCCTCGTCAGCGGCCTGATCACCCGGTACGCCGGGACGTCCGTGCCCCGCCGCATGGGCGGGCTCGCGGCGGCGGTGCCGGTGACCGCGCTGCTCTTCGGAATCCCGGCGCTCAGCCTCGCGGGCATTCCGCCCTTCTCCGGTTTCGTCGCGAAGCTGGCGCTGCTCGAGGCCGGCGCCGAGACCCGGACCTGGCCGGTGGATCTCGCCCTGGCCGCCAGCCTGATCACCAGCCTGCTCTCGCTCTACGTCATGGTGCGGGTGTGGACCCTGGCCTTCTGGGGCCCGCGGCGGGAACCCACCCGCGTGCCGGCGGAGCCCGTGGTGGCGTTGTCAGGGACGGTGTCCACGGCGGCGCAGCCTGCGCCGGCGGAGCCAGCGGCGGCGGGGGCAACAGCGGCGGTGGGGGCAACAGCGGCGGTGGGGGCAACAGCGGCGGTGTCCACGGCGGAGGAGCCCGGGACGGCCACGGTGAGCCGCCCGATGGTCTGGGCGACAGCAGGGATCGTGGCCGTGGGGCTGTTGGTGGCGCTGTTCGCCGGGCAGCTGGCCGGCCTCAGTGAGCGGGCCGCGGGCGACCTGCTGGAACCGTCGACCTACATCCGGTCGGTGCTGCCCGGCACAGCTGGCCCCGAGGCGGGCCGGTGAACCCCCGGGGTGAAGGCAGTGCGGGCGGGGCCGGCCTGGGCGTGCCGGAGCGCGAGCCGGCGGGCCTCGGCGGGCTGGGGACGCGCGGTGCAGCACGTGAGCTGCTGCGCCGTCCGGGGCGTCTGGTGTGGCTGTGGGTGGTCTGGATGGTCCTCTGGGGCAGCCTGACGCCGCTCGCCGCGATCAGCGGGCTGCTGGTCTCGGCCGCCGCGCTGCTCGCCTTCCCGCTGCGCGGCGGAGACCCGGAAGTACGGTTCCGGCCGCTGCCCGCGCTCTCCCTGACCGGCCGTCTCCTCGCCGACCTCGTGCCGTCGGCGCTGGCGGTGGCCCTGCAGATGATCCGCTATGGCCCGCGGACCCGATCGGCGATCGTCGAGGTGCCGCTGACCGGATCGTCGGAGGTCGTCTCGACGCTGACGGCGAACGCGATCTCGCTTGCACCGGGAGCGTTCGTGCTGGAGATCGACCACGAGGCGGGAGTGATGTACGTCTGCGTCCTCGCCGCCGACGACGACGGCATGACCGACCGGGTCCGTGCCAGCGTGCTCGACGTGCACCGCCGCGTGCAGAACGTGTTCGGCTCCGACGAGGACATCCGCCGCGAGGCCGGCCGGGCCGGTCAGACCGACCAGGCCGGGCGGCGCGGCGGGGAGGATCAGACGTGACAACCGTCTACACGATCACCTACGTCCTGCTGGCCGTGGCGGGAATGCTGACCGTCGGCCGGCTGCTGGTCGGGCCGAGCGATCTCGACCGCATCGTCGCGCTCGACGTCCTGGTGATCCTGATCACCGCAGGGGTGACCGTCGAGATCGGGATGCGCAGGGAGGGCTGGAACATCGCCCTGGTCGCGGTCGTCGCCCTGCTGGGCTTCCTCGGTTCGGTGACCGCGGCCCGCCTGGTCGAGCGGAAGGGGTCCGAGCAGCGACGGGAGGCGGGGCACTGATGGCCCGGCAGGTGATCTCCGCGGTACTGCTGCTGACCGGAGCGGTTTTCTGTCTGCTCGGCGCGTGGGGCCTGGTGCGCTTCCCGGACGTCCCGTCCCGGCTGCACGCCGCGACCAAGCCGCAGACGGTGGGCCTCATGGCGATCCTGGTCGGAAGCGCCGTCCAGCTCGCGCCCCGCCATGCGGCAGGCCTGCTGCTGGTCGTGCTCCTGCAGCTCGTCACCGCGCCGGTGATCGCGCAGCGGGTCGGCCGGGCCGCCTACCGGACAGGGTGCGTGCGCCACGACCTGCTGGTCGTGGACGATCTGGCCCGGCAGCGCGGCCGATCGGCCCACCGCCCCGAGCCACCGGAACCGGAATCGGACTCGGACTCGGACTCGGCAGACGGTGCCGGCGGCGGCGCGGAACCGCCGCCGCCGCCGGGCAGGGCCGGATAGCCCTGCCCGGGCGAGCGGGTCAGCTCGGCTGGGGGCCGCCGGGCTCGCTCTGCTCCGCGAGGAAGCGCTCGAGCTCCGCGCCGAGCTCGTCGCCGGTGGGCAGCGGCTCGTCGGGACCCTCGACGACCGGGAGGTGCGTGCCGCCACGGCCGCGCTGGAACGCGTCGTACTGCTCCTCGATGGCCTTCACGACATCCGCCGCCTCGCCGCCGTTCTCGATCTGGCTGTCGATCTCGCCGCGGACCTCGAGAGCCGCGGAACGCAGGCCGTCCAGCGGCAGCAGCAGGCCGGTGGCCTTCGACACCGAGCTGAGCAGCGCCTCGGTCGCTGCCGGGTAGGTCGCCTGGGCCAGGTAGTGCGGGACGTGCGCGGCGAAGCCCATCGCGTCGTCCCCGGCCCGGCCGAGCTCGAACTCGAGCAGGTGCCCGGCGCTGCCGGGGACGGAGACCCGGCGGATCCACGGCTCGTTGTTGACCAGCATCTCCTTGCGGGTCGCGTGCGCGGTGACGCCGCACGGACGGGTGTGCGGCACCGCCATCGGAATCGCGTTCAGACCGACCGACATCCGCACGCCGAGATCCTTCATGATCGTGCGCACCGCGCTGGTGAAACGCTTCCAGTGCAGGTCGGGCTCGGGCCCGGCGAGGAGCAGGAACGGTGTGCCCGCCTCGTCGCGCAGCAGCTCGATGCTCAGCACCGGGTCCTCGTAGCTTTCCCAGTGATCCTCGTAGAAGACCATCGGGGGGCGGCGGGAGCGGTAGTCCATGAGCTGGTCGACGTCGAAGGTGACGATGCGCTCGTGTGACAGCGCCGTCGTCAGGTGCTCGCCGGCCAGGCCCACCGCGCCGCCGGCGTCGACGACACCGGTCATCGCCTCGATCAGAACGGGGCGGCCCAGGTCGTCCAGGTCGCTCCTGATGTCGTAGAGCTCTCTGGGGTCACGCATCGGTCGAGCCCTCCCTCACCGATCTGGTCCGCGGGGGGATCCGCGGTGGCACCCTGCGACCAGTAAGTCGCCAGCGAGCCTCCGCATTCCGGCCCCATCGGAACGCCCTGTGGAGACGAGCATCGCCCGGGAGCACCCTCGCCTGCTTGACAGGATCTCCGGGAGACATGATCGAGAGTATCAACCGACCTCCGTCGGAGCGATGCGTGTGCTCTACCTGCTCCGTGCGTGCCGGTCGGGACGCCCGACACGTGACCCGCTGGTGATCCGGACGTCGCCGATCAGGCAGGCGAGGCGCAGCCGCACCCGGGGCATACCCGGGCGTTCACGGATGCCCGCGAGGTCGACCTGCCGGTCCCCGAGCGCGACCAGGCCGGTGGCCTCGACGGTCACACCGTCGGGGACGGTGAGGGTGAGATCGCCGATCAGCGAGACGAAGCGCAGGTCAAGGGCCCTGTCGGCAAGCGCCTGGTCCGCCAGCAGCGCGCCGCGCAGATCGAGGGTCCAGTTCCCGAGGACATTGACGATCAGAGTGCGCCGGGCCATCCACCAGCGTCCCAGGCGTCGCCCGTCGCCGAGCAGACTCACGATGGTCGAGCGGGCCTTCTCCTCGGCGCGGGTGCGGTCGACCGTCTCCCCGCCCCCGCCCCCGCCGCTGTCGTTGGCGCCTTCGCCGAGGACACTCGCGCCGGGGCTGGCGTCGCTGTCCGCGAGCGGGACCCGCTCGAGGTCCGCCGCGGTCTGGGCCGCCCAGACCCGTCCCACCCCCTCGCTGAACTCGCCGAAGGTGAGCAGGCCGGCGGCGCAGGCCGTGCGCAGCCGGTCGGTGCAGGCCCGTCGTCCACCGTCGGTGACCGGCTCGGGCAGCGTGGGAAACATGCCCTGACCGTAACCTCAGTAAATGCAGGACGCGGCCGCGGTCACCGGGGGCTCCGTGGCCCCGGGCACCGTGGGGGAGGGGCCGTCCGGCCGCACCGCGGCGGCGTCCGTCGCGCCGGTGGTGGGCGCAGCCGGCGCGGTGACCGTGGCCGACGAGAGGCTCGCCAGCCGCAGCGACAGGCCCGACGGGGCGGTGGTGGCCGAGGCGGTGGGCTCGGGCCGCGGCCAGCCGCCCGGGTTGTTCACGTCCGCGGGCTGGGTCGTCTCCGGTCGCGACGGCCCGGTCGGCTGGGGCGGGAACAGCGGGTCAGGGGACGGGCCGGACTCGGTGGGCCCGCCCTGTGGGTCGCCCGGTGCCGTGGCGCTGGGATCGATCTGCGGCGCGGGTGGTGTCGTGGAGGTGACAGTCGGCGGTGCGGTCGGTCGGCCCGCGGTGCGACCCGACGGTGCGGTCGGCGCAGCCGGCGGCAGCGATCCGCTCAGCTCACTCCGATCGGGCGGGAGAAGCGGATCCGCCGGGGCGTCGGGCGGCTCGAACGGCACCGTGTTGCCCGTGATGTCCCGGAAGAACTGGCGCATCTCGTCCGGGTCGTAGAGGAAATAGAAGGCGGGCGCGCTGACCTGGCCGGTGATCGGGACCGTCGAGAACGTCACCGCACCGGTCGTCATGGCGCGCATCCGGGTGGCCAGTGCACGCAGTTCGGTGAAGTCGGTGTCGTCGTCCAGTACCGCCGAGTCGGTGACCGCGCTGAGGAACGATGTCAGCCTGGTCGGGCTGAGCAGCACCGATTCGCTGGTCAGCTTGCGGAAGATCGCGGCGAGGAACGTCTGCTGCCGCCTGATCCGGGACAGGTCGCCGTCGGCGAACCCGTGCCGCTGCCGGACGAACGCGAGCGCGTTGTCGCCGATCAGGTGGTTGTCGCCGGCCTGCCCGGTGAAGCCCGCGCTGGGGTCGTCCAGGTTCGTCGAACGGACCAGCCGGCCGTCGTCCAGCCGGTGGCTCTCCACATACGGAGAGGCCCGCAGGCAGACGTCGATGCCCCCGATCGCAGAGGTCATCTGCCGGAAGCCGGTGAAGTCCAGCTCCGCGTAGTGGTTGATGCGCAGTCCCGCGACCTGCTCGAGGGTCGCGACGAGCAGCGCGGGGCCACCGGAGTTGAACGCCGCGTTGACCCGGTCGGAACGGGCCCGGTGCCGGACGCCGCTGCTGTCCGTCCAGGCCGGGATGGGTACGCGCAGGTCACGCGGGATTGACACGACATCCGTCGCGCCGTCAGAGGCAAGATGGGCGATCATCATCGTGTCGGACCGCGCCCCGCCCACTCTCGCGGCGTCCGAGCCGGTGCGGACGTCCGAGCCGACCAGCAGCCACGTCTCGGCGCCCACCGGTGCCGGCGGCGGGCGGGTGACCGTGATGTCGGTGGGCGGCGCGATCGTCTCGCGGTCGATGCGGTGGTCGTAGAAGGTCACGATGAGCCAGCCGGTGGCGGTCACGGCGACCACTCCGAGGGAGACGAGCGAGGTCAGGACGAGCAGCACCCGGCGCAGCGGGCCACGCCGGGCCGGCTCGGCCGCCGCGCCGGGCCGGGCCCGCCCGCCGCCGTCCCAGCGGTCGCCGTCGTCCGCGCCGCCCTCATCGCCGTCAGCTGCGCGATCCTCGTCGTGGTCGTCGTCGCGGTAGACGGCGCTCTCATACTGATCACTCTCGGTGACCGAATGGGAGGAGGTGGAGGTGGGGCTCCCGCGCGGTCGCCGTGCCCGCGCATCCGCCATACCGCCGCCCCCCGCACCCCGACCGGCGCGTGGCAACCGGTGAATGTCGACGATTAGTCAACGAATAGTAATGTTCCGAGGCCGCGGAATCGATGTGACCGCCGACGCGGTGGGAAAAGGGGCAGGAATACCGCGCGGCTGGCGTAACGGACTGTGCTGACCGTCCGGCGCCCGCGACGGAACGTCTCCGGCGCATCGGTTCTCCGCTGGCTGGTGGATGCATCCGCCTGGTCAGGCGCGCACGGCCACCAGGTGCAGTGAGGCGGGGTCGCGTGCGACCAGGCCGGCGCTGGGGGTGGCGGCCGCGGCGCCGGGGGCCAGCGCGAATCCGGCGCCGGCGAGGCGGCGCAGCGCTGTGTGCTCGTCGTAGAGCCACCCGTTCGGTGGCCCCACCACCCGATCGGGCCGGTGCCGCCACCGGGTGCCCCGCCCGTCCGCTCCCGCCCCCGGGCCGCCGGCCACCCGCTGCCAGGCCATCAGCTCGTCGGCGTCGATGTCCCCGCGCACATAGCGGTCGACCGCCCGGCGCAGGTCGGGCAGGACGACGTGCAGCGTCCCGCCCGGCCGCAGCACCCGGGCGTACTCGTCCAGCACGGGGCCGACCAGGTGCGGGGGAAGTTCCTGCAGGACGTGCGCGCAGAGGATGTGGTCGACCGACCCGTCGTCCAGGGCCAGCCGCCGGTGCGGGCGGTACCGCGCGATCACCGCCGCGCGCCTCGCCTCCCACTGCCCGTCTACCGCCCAGGGGCGGCTTTGGTCCGCCCGCCGCCGGCCCGGAACGACAGCCGACCGGGGCACGCACCGGACGACGCCGCGCCGGGCGATGGCGACCGTGGCGGCGACGAAGGCGACAGCGGAGGCGGCAGCGGCTGCCAGCCGAGGCCGGCGGGCCCATTGCCGGCCTGCCGTGGCCCACCCGTGCAGCAGGCGCAGCGTGCGGGAGTTCCGCAGCGCGCGGCGCAGGGTGCGGGCCCAGCCGAGCGCGGGATAGGCGCCGGTCAGGCCGGGGGAGAAGGCTGGATCGAGGTTGACGAAGTCCGCCAGCACCAGGTGCGTCGAGGTGATGTTGAGCCAGAGCTGGCCCTGCCGGTTGCGCTGGTGCCGCAGCCGCAGCCGCAGCCGCAGCGGCCAGGTGGCGGCCACGGCCAGTCGCGGCGTGCCGCCAGCCGGGCGGCCGCCGTCGGCCGCCCGTTGCCCGTTCGTCCGTTGCTCGCTCGTCCGCACCGCTGTCACCGGTGGTCGTCACCTCGTGGTCGTCCGCCGTGCCGCCTGCCGCCTGCCGCATCGGCCGCGTCGCCCGGCCGGGGCTTGGGCGAGGCGACCTGACCTACTCGTGGAGTTTCGATGCGAATGCAGAGAGTAGTTTCATCTCGGCGGGTGTCCGGCATCTCCACCGGCGTGCCCCGGGCCGGATGTGGTCTCGGGTTGTCCTCGTCGCCCCGGCGCGTCGTTGCGGCCGAGCGCGATCCTTTAACTACGTAGAGTCATACTTGCCTGGCGTTGGCTGGATGAAGGTCGTCCCGCCGAACGCCGAGTAGCCGAACTGGTGGCTCAGCGTTGCGCGGCGTGGTGCCCTCTGAGTGGACTTCGGTCCCAAAGGAGAACTGGATGCGCGTACTGGTCCTCGGCGGCGACGGCATGCTCGGTGGTGAGCTGGTGCGCAGGCTCGTGCGCGACCACGACGTCACCGCCACCGTTCGGGCGGTCGCGCCGTCGTCACCGCTGCCGGCCGACCGGGTCCTGTGCGGGGTGGACGTCCGCCACCCGGACGGGCTGGTCGAGGCCTTTGCCGCTGCCCGGCCCGATGCGGTGGTGAACGCCGTGGGCCTCGACGAGCAGCGGGTCGACGAGGACGGCGAACGACTGGCGATCGAGGTCAACGCCCTGTTCCCACACCGTCTCGTCCGGCAGTGCGGTGCCGCGGGGGCCCGGCTGGTGCACGTGTCCACCGACTGCGTGTTCTCCGGGCGCCTGGGTGAGTATCACGAGGAGGACACGCCCGACCCGGTTGACGCCCACGGCATGACGAAGCTCCTCGGTGAGGTGTGTGAACCCGGCACGCTGACCCTGCGGACGTCGCTGATCGGGCTGGAGACGGCGGCCGTCCCCACCGGCCTCGTCGAGACCTTCCTGACCGCCGCCGGGCCGGTCATCGGTCAGCGCCGGGTCGTCTCGAGCGGAGTGACCACCACCGAGTTCGCACGCTTCGTCCACCTCGCCCTCGTCGGGCACCCGGACCTGAGTGGCATCTGGCACCTCGCCGCCGAGCCGATCACCGCGTTCGACCTGCTCACGCTGCTGGCGGAGCGACTGGGTCGGCGGGACGTCGAGATCGTCCCGAGCGACGACGAGGTGCGCAACCGCGCGCTGTCCGCGCGCCGGCTGTGGTCGATGACGGGCTACCGGCCGCCCGCCTGGCCGGTGATGGTCGACGAGCTGGCGACCGCGATCGAGCGGCGGGAGATCGACGGAATCCCGCGCCGCCGGCCCGCGCCGTCCGCCGCCGCCGTCCGTGAGCCGAGCACCGCCCATGCCGACGCCTGACGGGCCGACCGAGCCAATGGATCTTCTCCGGTAGAAGAGGGAGCGCGACGTGTCGAGAACGACAGGCGGAGCCGGCACTGGCGCCGACGACGAGCCCGGCGCCGGCAGGGGCGACGGGCAGGGGGTTGACCGGCGCGCCGGTGACAGACGCGCAGGTGACGGGGCAGACCTGGCCCGGACGGGCTTCTTCCGCGGATGGTTCCCCGGCGCCAGGTCCCAGCGGCAGCGCGGTGGGGAGCTGCCGCCCCGGATTCCGGCGGCCCGGACGGGACCCCGCGACGGGCGTCCCCTCTCCACCGCCCAGGATGTCGATCCCGGGCGCGGAGAGCAGGCCGACGGCCGCGCCGGCCCATCGGTGCCCACGGCGCCGTCGACCCCGTACGCCCCCACCGGGCCGTCGGTGCCGACGGTGCCGAGCCGCCGGCTCTCACCGGACCGGGCGGGATCGGCCGGGCCGGTGACGGTGCCCCACCGCGGCCCCCGCACGGAGGTGCTGGGCGAGCCGTCCACCGCGCCGGGAGCCCGGCCGGGCCCGGCCGAGCACCGCCGACGGGTCATGGTCCTCGTCGGTACCCGCCCCGAGCTGGTCAAGCTCAGCCAGGTGATCGTCGCGCTGGAGCGGGCGGCCGACGTCTGCCTGGTCCATTCGGGCCAGCACTACGACTACGAGCTCAGCCAGGTGTTCTTCGACGAGCTGGGCATCCGCAAACCGGACCACTTCCTGGACGCCGTCGGTGCCAGTGCCGCGGAGACCATCGGCCGGGTGATCGCCCGGGCGGACGCGGTGTTCGCGGACGAGGCCCCCGACGCGCTGCTGCTGCACGGGGACTCGGACACCACCCTGGCGGTGATCGCCGCCCGGCGCCGGCGCATCCCGGTGTTCCACCTGGAGGCGGGGAACCGCTGCTTCGACGACCGGGTGCCCGAGGAGCTCAACCGCCGGGTGGTCGACCACCTCAGCGACATCAACCTCGCGCTGACCGAGCACGCCCGGCGCAACCTGCTGGCCGAAGGGGTGCCCGCCCAGCGGATCTTCGTCGTCGGGTCGCCGATGAACGAGGTCCTGACCTCCTATCTGCCGCTCATCGAGGCCTCCCCGGCGCTGACCACCCTGGGTATCACCCCGGGGCACTACCTGGTGGTCAGTGCGCACCGGGCGGAGAACGTCGACCGGCCCGACCTGCTCGCCGGACTGCTGGAGACGCTGAACGGGCTGGCGGCGCGCTACCGCGTCCCGGTGATCGTCTCCACCCATCCGCGGACCAGGGCGCGCATCGAGGCCCTGGAGTCGGCGGGCCGGGCCCCGGTCGTCGACGGACTGGTCCGGTTCTGCCGGCCGTTCGGGTTCGCGGACTACATCGCCCTGCAGCGGTCGGCGCTCTGTGTGGTCTCCGACAGCGGCACCCTCACCGAGGAGGCGTCCCTGCTCGGCTTCCCCGCGGTGGTGATCCGCGAGGCGCACGAGCACCCGGAGGGCATCGACGGCGGCGTCGTCGTCACGTGTCTGCCGCGCCCCGAACGCGTCCTCGCCGCGGTCGACCTGGTCACCGCCGAGGCCCGCGCGGACCCGTCACCGCGGGCCGTGCCCGACTACGCCGCCCCGGACGTCTCCATGCGGGTGGCGCGGATCGTCGTCGGCTACATCGACTACGTCCGGCGCACGGTCTGGTTCGAGCGCCCGTCCGACGGTGCCGGCGAGTCCGCCCCCGGCGACACCCCGCTCGCCTTCCCCTGACCGGGTCGCCGTTGACCGGTCGCCGTCCGGCGCCGGCCGCTACTGGTCGCGGTCGGCCCGGGGGTGCTCGGCGAGCAGCGCGGTGAGCGGGCCGAACAGCGCTGGGGGAGCGGCGACGACCAGGTCCTCGCTCGCCGGGAGACCCTCGAGCCCGCCGACGAGCAGGCCGGCCTCGGCGGCGACCAGCGCCCCGGCGGCATGGTCCCAGGGGTGCAGGCCGCGCTCGTAGTAGGCGTCGATCGTCCCCGCCGCGGCGGCGCACAGGTCGAGGGCGGCCGCGCCCATCCGGCGGATGTCGCGCACGCGCGGCACCACCCGGGTGAGCACCGCGACCTGCGCCGTCCGGCGCTCCACGGTGTAGCCGAAGCCGGTCGCGACCAGCGCGCCGCGCAGCTCCGCCACCGCCGACCCGGCCAACGCCTCGGGCTCCGGGCCGGCGCCCCACCGAAAGGCCCCGCCGCCGCGCACGGCGGTGTACGTGAGCCCCAGCGCCGGTGCGTGCACGACCCCGGCCACGACCTCGCCCGCGACCTCGGCGGCGATCGACACCGCCCAGTTGGGCAGGCGGTAGAGGAAGTTCACCGTTCCGTCGAGGGGGTCCACGATCCAGCGGACGCCGCTGCTCCCGGGTGTGTCGGACCCCTCCTCGCCGAGCAGGCCGTCATCCGGCCGGGCCTCGCGCAGCCGCCGGGCGACCAGGGCCTCGGACGCCCGGTCCAGCGCGGTGACGATGTCGGTCGGCGAGGACTTCGTCGCCTCGGCCTCGACCGTGCCGGCGCGACCGGCGAGCAGCAGGGCCCCGGCCTCGCGGGCGACGTCCAGGCCGAGGTCGAGGAGCGAGGCCGGGGCCGGGGGGGAGAGGGCGGGGGACGGGTCCATGGGCCACATCCTGCCAACACCCGGCCGCGGGCCCGGCCGGAGCCGCCGCCGGGAGGACGATCGCCCGACCCGTAGGATTGGCCGCGTGGTGGCAACGGACAGTACGGAACGGCCGACCCGCGCGGTGCCCGCGAAGCCGAGCCTGGACGGGATCGAGGCCCGCTGGTCGCGCGACTGGCAGGAGCGCGGGACCTATTCGTTCGACCGGTCGGTTCCGCGTGAGCGGGTCTACTCGGTCGACACACCCCCGCCGACCGTAAGCGGCTCCCTGCACGTCGGCCACGTGTTCTCGTACACCCACACCGACCTGATCGCCCGCTTCCAGCGGATGCGCGGCCTCGAGGTCTTCTACCCGATGGGTTTCGACGACAACGGGCTTCCCACCGAACGCCGGGTGCAGAACTACTACGGCGTGCGCTGTGACCCCTCGATGCCCTACGACCCCGCGTTCACCCCCCCGGCGAAGCCGGGCAAGGACCAGATCCCCGTGTCCCGGCGCAACTTCGTCGAGCTGTGCGAGCAGCTGACGATCGAGGACGAGAAGGGCTTCGAGGAGCTCTGGCGCCTCCTGGGCCTGTCGGTGGACTGGTCGTACACCTACGCGACGATCGACAGCCGCTCGCGGGTGGTCGCCCAGCGTGCCTTCCTGCGTAACCTGGCCCGCGGCGAGGCGTACCTGGCCGAGGCCCCCACCCTGTGGGACGTCACGTTCCGCACCGCGGTCGCGCAGGCGGAGCTGGAGGACCGGGAGCGCCCCGGTGCCTACCACACCGTGGCGTTCCCGCGGCCCGGCGGCGAGCCGGTCGTGATCGAGACGACCCGTCCCGAGCTGCTGCCGGCCTGCGTGGCCCTGGTGGCTCACCCCGAGGACGAGCGCTACCAGGCGCTGTTCGGGCAGACGGTCCGCACGCCGCTGTTCGAGGTCGAGGTGCCCGTCGTGGCGCACCGGCTGGCCGATCCGGAGAAGGGCTCCGGCATCGCCATGATCTGTACGTTCGGTGACCTGACCGACGTCATCTGGTGGCGGGAGCTGCGGCTGCCCGCCCGCGCGGTGATCGGCCGCGACGGCCGGCTGCTCCCCGACGCACCCGACGCGATCACCGCGCCGGCCGGCCGCGAGCACTACACCCGCGTCGCGGGCAAGACGATCGCCGCCGCGCGGGTGGCCGTCGTCGAGGCCCTGCGGGAGTCCGGCGCGCTGCTCGGCGAGCCGCGGGCGATCACCCACCCGGTCAAGTTCTACGAGAAGGGCGACCGGCCGCTGGAGATCGTCTCCACCCGCCAGTGGTACATCCGCAACGGCGGCCGGGACGAGCAGCTGCGTGAGCAGGTGCGGGCGCGCGGCTCCGAACTGCGCTGGCACCCGGAGTACATGCGGGTGCGCTACGAGAACTGGGTGGACGGTCTCAACGGCGACTGGCTGATCAGCCGGCAGCGTTTCTTCGGCGTGCCCTTCCCGGTCTGGTACCCGCTGGACGAGGCGGGCGACCCGCGGTACGACGCGCCGATCGTCGCGGACGAGTCCGCGCTCCCGGTCGACCCGTCCAGTGACGTCCCGCCGGGGTACACCGCCGAGCAGCGCGGCGTGCCGGGCGGCTTCATGGCGGACCCGGATGTCATGGACACCTGGGCGACGTCCTCGCTGACCCCGCTGATCGTCAGCGGCTGGGAGAGCGACCCGGCCCTGTTCGCCCAGGTGTTCCCGATGAACCTGCGCCCGCAGGCCCACGAGATCATCCGGACCTGGCTGTTCTCGACCGTGCTGCGCAGCCACGCCGAGTTCGGCGCGCTGCCCTGGTCGGACGCCGCGATCTCCGGCTGGATCCTCGACCCGGACCGCAAGAAGATGTCCAAGTCGAAGGGCAACGTCGTCACGCCGCTGGGCCTGCTGGAACAGCACGGCTCGGACGCCGTCCGGTACTGGGCCGCCTCCGGCCGACCGGGCACCGACACCGCGTTCGACGTGGGCCAGATGAAGACCGGCCGCCGGCTCGCCATCAAGATTCTCAACGCGAGCCGGTTCGTCCTCGGCCTCGCCGAGGCGAGCGAGGGCGCGGATGGCGCCGGCGGCCCCGGCACTGCGGTGACGTCCGCCGCCACCGGCCCCGGTTCCGCCAGCGCGCCCGCCCCCGGCCCGGAGGCCGTCACGGAGGAGCTGGACCGGGCGCTGCTCGCCGAGCTGGCCCGGGTCGTCGCCACCGCGACCGAGGCGTTCGAGGGCTACGACTACACCCGGGCGCTCGAGGTCACCGAGACCTTCTTCTGGCGGTTCTGCGACGACTACGTCGAACTGGTCAAGGGTCGGGCCTACGGCGCGCACGGCGCGGCCGGCGCCGCCTCCGCGCAGGCGACCCTGTCGGTGGCGCTGTCGACGCTGCTCACCCTCTTCGCACCGTTCCTGCCCTTCGTCACCGAGGAGGTCTGGTCCTGGTGGCAGGAGGGCTCGGTGCACCGGGCCTCCTGGCCCGAGGCGGACCGGATCCGCACAGTGGCCGGCGGCGGGCGCCCCGAGCTGCTGGATGCCGTCGGCGCCGCGCTGTCCGCGGTGCGGCGGGCCAAGTCCGAGGCCAAGGTCTCGATGAAGGCCGAGGTCGCCACCGCCAGGGTCAGCGGCGACGCGGCCACGGTCGCCCTGGTCGAGCAGGCCGCGGCGGACCTGCGCAGCGCCGGCGGCATCTGGGAGCTCACCCTGGCTGGCACCAGCGGCGAGCTGGCCGTGGACGTCGTGCTGGTGCCCGCCGCCGGTTGACCGCACCCGCGCGCGACGGGTGGTGCGCGGGGCGGGTGGCGGCTCGATCGGGCAGGATGGGAACGTGCCCATCTATGCCCTGGGAGATCTCGTCCCGTCGATTGACCCGTCCGCATTCGTCCATCCCGAGGCGACGCTGATCGGCAACGTCCGGATCGGCCCGGAGTCGACGGTCTGGCCGGGTGTCGTGATGCGCGGTGACCATGGGCTGATCAGCGTCGGCGCGCGGACGTCCATCCAGGACGGCTCCGTCATCCATGCGACCGCGCTGCTGCCGACGATCGTCGGTGACGACTGCGTGATCGGGCACATCGTGCACCTCGAGGGCTGCGTGATCGAGGACGGCTCCCTGGTGGGCTCGGGGTCGATCGTCCTGCACGAGGCCCGGGTCTGCCGGGGTGGCCTGGTCGGCGCCGGTGCCGTGGTGGGTAACCGGGTGGTGGTCCCCGAACGGGCCATGGCCCTGGGTATCCCGGCGAAGATCCGGGAGGGCGCCGCGCCCCAGGATCTGATCCGGATGGCGGCTGAGTCCTACGTCGAGAACGGGCGGCGTTTCCGCAAGGACATGCGCCGCATCGACTGACCGGCCGCGGCTGCTGAGCCTGGCCGGCTGACCGCGCCGCCCTGCGCGCCACGCTGGTCCGCGAGCCACGCTGGTCCGCGGGCGCTACGCCCGCGGACCAGCTGGCGGCTCCCGGTGCCCGCCCTCAGGGCTGTGTCAGACCTCCTGCGGGGCCCTTTCCTGCCTGCGCGCAGGCTTCGCGCTCGCGGAGTTCGGCTGCATACCGGGCGGCAGGGAGCCTGTCGCCCGAACCCATCCGCGTGCGGCCGTGCGTTCCGCGGCCAACCGGCCCAGGCCCACCGCCAGGCCGGAGACCGCTGCCCACACGATCGCCTCCGACCAGGCGGTGTCCGGGTCGACCGGGTTCTTCGGCGGGTCGGACTTGCGCACCTTCCGGTACGCGAGGGTCACCCCCCGGTTCGCCGCGGTGCCGGCGAGCGCGGCCGCCGCGCCGCCGACGACCTTCCATCCCATTTTCGATCCCGATCCGGACACCCCACACCTCTCGTCGCCGCCGCCCCGGTCTGCTCCGGTGCGTGCTGGTGTCGCCGCTCACTGGTCCGGCACCACCGTCCCATCTCTACCCGCCAGCGGGCGGATTCCCCACCCGAGCGGGGGAGCACCGTGACCGCGGGCCGGTACGTGGCCGGGGTGTCGCCGGGCATGCGCTGGCGGTCGCGGCGCAGCGAGTCGTTAGTGTCGCGGACAGCCCACCCGGGTGAGGACGACCCAGGAGAATCATGACCGCGACCGCCCCCACGCCGCACGCCGCCCCGCGCCACGGCGAGCCGTCGACCGGTGACCCGCACGCCATTCTGGAGGTACTGGTCCACCGGGTGGACCCGGATCTGCCACTGCCCTCCTACGCCCAGCCGTCGGACGCCGGAGCGGACCTCGTGACCGCGCAGGACGTCACGCTGGCGCCGGGCGAGCGGGCCATCGTCGGGACGGGCCTGGCCATCGCGCTGCCCGCCGGGTACGCGGCCTTCGTGCACCCGCGCAGCGGCCTCGCCGCGCGTCATGGACTCTCCGTCGTCAACGCCCCCGGTACCGTCGATGCCGGTTACCGTGGAGAAATCAAGGTGATTCTCATAAACACAGATCGAAGCGAATCAATCGCTCTCCGCAAGGGGGACCGGGTGGCCCAGCTTGTGGTCCAACGGGTGGAGCACGCGGTCTTCCGAGAGGTCGCCACCCTGCCCACCTCGGTGCGCGGCACCGGCGGGTTCGGCTCGACAGGTGGGTTCGGTGACGCCTCCGGCGGGCCGGGAACGGAGGCACACGGTGTTCCGTCGCGGTCGTAAGGCCTCCGTCGAGGCCAGCCCCGACCCGGACGAGGCGCGGGGCGGTCGGGACGTCGACCGGCCCGGTCCCTACGACGCCGAGGCCGCGCCGCAGGACGACATCCACCGGCTCGACCTCGGCGCCCTGCGGGTGCCGGCGCTGCGCGGGGTCCAGGTCCAGTTCCAGGTGGAGGAGTCCACCGGTCGGCCGCTGACGGTCGTCGTGACCGACGGCCGCAGCGCGATGGAACTGGCGGTGTTCGCCGCGCCCAGGACCGCGCCGCTGTGGGACGAGGTCCGCGCGGAGATCCTCGAGACGCTGCGCGATTCCGGCGGCGCCGAGGGCGAGGGGCCGTTCGGTGCGGAGCTGCGGATGCGGCTGCCCACCAACCGCCCCGGCGAGACGGTGCCCGGCCGGATGATCGGCGTCGACGGTCCCCGTTGGTTCCTGCGGGCCGTGGTGACCGGTGCCGCCGGGCAGGACGTCGCCGCCGGGCCGTTGCTCGACGAGACGTTGCGGCGGATCGTGGTGGTACGCGGCGACGAGGCGATGCCCGTCCGTGACCCGCTTCCGCTGCGGCTGCCGAAGGAGGTCGCCGACGGCCCCGAGGGCTCCGGTGACTCCGACGGCCCGTCACGGGAGGTCACGCCCGGCACTTCGACCGCGGCGCCGATGCCGGTCCGAGGGACGCGGATCGCGGAGATGGGCTGACCGACCGAGCCCCCGTCGGCCCGTTCGCCGCTTCCCTCCTCCGCTCACTGGACCCGGGCCTCCCGCGCCGGCCCTCAGCGACGGTCTCCGCCCACGGGAGCCGTCGTGGGTGTGCTGCGGTGGCCGAGGCCGTCGAGCTGCTCCCAGGTGGCCGCTGCTGGGCGCTGCCGGGGCGAAGCCGGTGGGTGCGGTGCGGTGACTGGCGCCGGAACGTCCGCGTAACAGCGCGGAACGGTTCGTTGCCCCGGTTGTCGGGTCGGCGACTTGTCCAGTCCTGAGTACGGAACGGTGGTGGCGGGCGGTCCGTCCACTTCATAATCCCGGTGCAGAGCGCCGTCGCGTCGGCCACCGGGGCAGAGCCCCATGTGTGTTGGCCCGGTGACGTCGAAAGGTCGGAATCCGTCGCCCGGCTACGGGAGCGGTTCGATGATCGGAGGAGCCGTGGGCGAAGGGCGCAGCTGGCTGGGGCGGCGTTTCCACCAGCTGACAGCGGACAACCAGGAGCTCGAGGACGAGGACCTGCGGCGAGCGTCGGAGGCCGCGGGGGCCGAGCCGATGCTTGCCTGTCGGGACCGCACCGAGGCCTGTGTCGCCGGTTCCATACGTTCGGTCACCGTGCGGGCGCGTTCCGGGGCGCCCAGCCTCGAGGTCGACCTCTATGATGGAAGCGGAACCGTGACCCTCGTGTTTCTCGGCCGCAAACACATCGCGGGCATCGAGGCCGGCCGGTCGGTGAAGGCATCTGGCCGCGTGGTCGTGCGCGACGAGCGGACCACGATGTTCAACCCGCGGTACGAGCTGCTGCCGGTCTCCTCGACCAGCGCCTGAGCGGCGCCCGGAGGAACAGGACCCCATCGCCCATGCCACCAGTCCCGCCGCCTGACCCGTCCCTGCCGAAGTCGGCGCCGGGCCCACGTGGCTCCGGCCGCGAGCGTGGCTCGGAGCCCCCGCTGTCCCTGGCGGAGGCGGTGGGCGGCCCGCGCGGGATCATCGACAGTGCCATTCCGACAGTGGCTTTCGTCACCGTCAACGCCGAGGCGGGCCTGACCGCCGCGATCGTCGTCGCGATCGCGGCGGCGCTCGGGCTGGTCGTGCTCCGACTGGTCCGCAGGGAACCGGTCCAGCAGGCCTTCTCCGGCCTCTTCGCGGTCGGCTTCGCCGCCTTCATCGCCTCGCGCACGGGCAGTGCGGACGGGTTCTTCCTCCCGTCCATCGCGAAGAACGCGGTCTGTTCCGTGGTCGGTCTGTTGTCCGTCGTGGCCGGTCGGCCGATCGGCGGATACGTGATGGCCGGCTTCGACAAGCGCTACACCGGCTGGCGGGAGGACCCGGCGGTCCGGCGGGCCGCGGTGTGGGCGACCCTGGTCTGGATCGCCGTGTTCGGGGTGCGGTTCGTCGTCCAGGGCCTGCTGTACCTCGCCGGGGAGACCGGCTGGCTCGCCGCCGCGAACATCGCGCTCGGGCTGCCGCTGTTCGGTGTGGCGGTCCTCGCGACCTTCGCGATCGTCCGCCGCCTCGCCCCCCTTCCCGCCAGGGGTGCCGACCCGGTCGGCGAACCGGCCGCCCTCGCGGAGACCGGCGACCTGGCGGAGCCCGTCGAGCCGCCGCGCCCCTGATCTCCCTGCTGGTGCCGGCCCTAGAGCGTGCCCGAGGTCGCCGGGCCACGGGCCGCGCCGGCGGGCACCGCCCCGAGCAGCGCGGCGAGGCTCTCCTCGGCCTCGCTGGTGGTCGCGACGGCCAGCACCTCGTCGCCGGGCTCCAGCGCGCAGTCCGCGGAGGGGACGATGGCGTGACCGTCGCGCAGGATGACGACCAGCGCCGTGTCCGGCGGCAGGTCGACATCACCGACCCGCAGGCCGACCACCGGCGCGTTCGCGGTCAGCGTGAGCTCGACGAGCGAGGCGTCGCTCTGCCGGAACTTCATCAGGCGCACCAGGTCGCCGACGCTCACCGCCTCCTCCACGAGGGCGGTCAGCAGGCGGGGGGCGGAGACCGCGACGTCGACTCCCCACGAGTCGGTGAACAGCCACTCGTTCTTGGGGTGGTTGACCCGCGCCACCACCCGCGGCACGCCGAACTCGGTCTTCGCCAGGAGTGACACGACCAGGTTGACCTTGTCGTCGCCGGTCGCGGCGACCATGACCGCGCAGCGGTCCAGACCCGCGCCGTCGAGCGACGAGAGCTCGCAGGCGTCGGCGAGCAGCCACTCGGCGGCGGGCAGCGCGTCCCGGCGGATCTTGTTCGGTTCACGCTCGATGATCATGACTTCGGAGCCGTTCTCCAGCAGCTCCGCGGCGATCGAGCGCCCGACCTTGCCCGCGCCGGCGATGGCCACCCAGCGCGCGGAGCGCCCGCCGGGCCCGGCGGGCGCTGCGCCCTGCCCCTCGGCGGCGGCGCGCGCGTCCGGTTCCTGTGCCATCGCTGGTCTCCGTCCCTGGCTCGTGATCAGTCCCTGGCTCGTGATCAGTCGTGCTGCGGGCCGGTGCGGATCACGGCGTCGGCCTCGGTGGCCCGCATCTTCGCCACCGCGACGTGCAGGACGTCCCCATCCTGGATCATGGTGCGGGCGTCCGGGAGCAGGCCGTCGCCGAACCTGGTCACGCAGACCACCCGTACCTCGGCCCGCGCCTCCAGCTCGGCGAGGCGCCGCCCGGCCCAGCCGCGGGCCGGGGTGACCGCGGTGAGGAGCACCGAGCCGGACGTGTCCGTCCACTCCGGGGTGACGGCGTCCGGGACGAGGCGGCCGAGGATCTGGTCGCGGGTCCAGCGCACGGTCGCGACCGTGGGGATGCCCAGGCGCTCGTACACCTCGGCGCGCCGGGGGTCGTAGATGCGGGCGACGACCCGTTCGACCCCGAACATCTCCCGGGCGACCCGGGCGGAGATGATGTTGGAGTTGTCCCCGCTCGACACGGCCGCGAACGCGGCGGCATCAGCGATACCGGCCTCGATCAGGGTGTCGCGGTCAAAGCCCATGCCGGTGACCCGGCGGCCGCCGAAGCCGGCCGACAGGCGGTTGAAGGCCCCCGGGTTCTGGTCGATGACGGCCACCGAGTGGCCGAGGCGCTCGACAGCACCGGCGAGGGAGGAGCCGACCCGGCCGCAGCCGAGGATCACGACGTGCACGGGACGTGAGCGTAGTCCGACCGGGGTTGCCCGGTCGATGCCTGTCCCGCAACCCCGTTCGTCCAGCTGGCGGGGCTCTCCACCGCCGCGTGGGCACCGGAGTGCGCCACGTCACACACTGTGGGGAGGTGTGACCTCGGTCGGTAGCATCGCCGCGTGGCGCTCACAGACCGACTGAAGCGCGGATTCGTCGGTCGTCCCATCGGGAGCGATCGGCTTGGGGAGACCCTCCTGCCGAAGCGGGTCGCGTTGCCCGTCTTCGCCAGCGACGCCCTCTCGTCCGTCTCCTACGCGTCCGAGGAGATCCTTCTCGTCCTGGCCCTCGGCGGGCTGACGTTGCTGCACTACACGCCGTGGATCGCCGCGGCGGTGGTCATCCTCATGCTGACCGTGGTCGCCTCCTACCGGCAGAACGTGCACGCCTATCCCAGCGGTGGCGGCGACTACGAGGTGGCCTCCGTCAACCTGGGCCCGCGGGCCGGCCTGATGGTCGGCAGCGCGCTGCTCGTCGACTACGTGCTGACCGTCGCCGTGTCGGTCTCGGCGGGTGTCGCCAACCTGACATCCGCGGCCACCGGCCTGGCCGAGCACAAGGTGCTGCTGGCCTCGCTGCTGGTCGTCCTGCTCACCCTGGTCAACCTGCGCGGGGTGCGGGAGTCCGGCTCGGCGTTCGCCGTCCCGTCCTACGCCTTCATCGTCGGCGTGCTGGTGATGATCGTGACGGGACTGGTGCAGACCGCCCTCGGGGACGCCCCACGGGCCGAGAGCGCCGGCTACGAGATCCATGCCGAGCACGACTACACCGGGCTGCTGCTCGTGTTCCTGCTCCTGCGCGCGTTCGCGTCCGGCTGCACGGCGCTGACCGGTGTCGAGGCGATCAGCAACGGCGTGCCGGCCTTCCGCCGGCCCAAGAGCCGCAACGCCGCCACCACGCTGCTGCTGATGGGAACCATCGCCGTCACGATGTTCGTCGGTGTCACGGCCCTCGCGCTGATCTCGGACGTCCACATCGCCGAGAACCCGGCCGATCTCGTCGGCGGCGACGGCAGCGACCAGCGGACGGTCATCGCCCAGATCGCCGCGGCGGTGTTCGGCGACGGCTCCCCGGGCTTCGTGTACGTGGCGGCCGTCACCACCCTGATCCTCATCCTGGCCGCGAACACGGCGTTCAACGGCTTCCCGGTGCTCGGCTCGATCCTCGCGCGGGACGGCTACCTGCCGCGTCAGCTCCACACCCGCGGCGACCGGCTCGCCTACTCCAACGGGATCATCGTGCTGGCCGGGTTCGCGATCCTGCTCATCGTCGTGTTCGACGCCCAGGTGACGGCGCTGATCCAGCTCTACATCCTGGGTGTGTTCATCTCCTTCACCCTCAGCCAGACCGGGATGGTCCGGCACTGGGCGCGCCTGCTGCGCGGTTCGGCCACCCCGCCGGAGGAGGTCGACGCAGGCGCGTCGGGCATCGTCGCCGGCAACGTCGACGACCAGCTGACCGGACGGGTGCCGCTGGAGCCTGCCATGCGGCGCCGGGTCCGGCGCTACCAGGCGGTCAGCTTCCTCGGCGCCTGCCTCACCGGTGCGGTGCTGATCCTGGTGCTGCTCACGAAGTTCACCCGCGGGGCGTGGATCGTCTGCATCGCCATCCCGGTGATCTATCTGGTCATGCAGGCCATCCGGCGCCACTACGACCGGGTCGCCACCGAGCTGACACCGGAGCCCGGCCCGCCGACGCTGCCGTCCCGCGTGCATGCCGTGGTGCTCGTGAGCAAGATGCACGCCCCGACCCTGCGGGCGCTGGCCTACGCGAAGGCCACCCGGCCACACACGCTGGTCGCGTTGACCGTCGCCGTGGACCCGGCGGAGAGCGAACGCCTCCGGCAGGCCTGGGAGGAGCGTGACATCAAGATCGATCTTGTCGTGCTCGCCTCGCCGTACCGGGAGGTCACCCGGCCGGTGCTCGAGTATGTCGCCCGCATCCGGCGCGAGAGCCCACGGGACGTGGTCGCGGTGTTCGTCCCCGAGTACGTCGTCGGGCGCTGGTGGGAGCATCTTCTGCACAACCAGAGCGCGCTGCGGCTCAAGGCCCGGCTGCTGTTCCAGCCCGGAGTGATGATGACCAGCGTGCCCTGGCAGCTCGAGTCCAGCTCACACGCCAGGGTGCGCCCCGAGCACGCGGGAGCCGGCGCTGTCCGGCGCGGCCGGGCTGCCGTGCCGACCGGTCAGTCCCGGTCGTCCCGGCAGCCGCCGGGGTCGGAGCAGTCGGGTAAGCCGGAGCGGCCCGGCAGGCCGGAGCAGCCAGGTGGGTCCGAGCAGAGCAGGAGTGGGACGTGAGCGGGCGACCGACGCTGCGCGGCGGTCCGGCCCAGCCGGGGCGGGCGGGCCGAGGAACCCAGCCGGGCCGGGCGGCCCCGCCGGCCCGCGCCGAGCGGGTCGCGCGGACCCCGGTGCCGCCGAGCGAGCTGGTGGAGCTGGAGGTCGGGGCGGTCGCGCACCACGGCCTGTGCGTCGCGCGGGCGGACAGCCGGGTGGTGTTCGTCCGGCACGCGCTGCCGGGGGAGCGGGTCAGGGCGAGGATCACCGACGTCTCGTACGACCGCTACTGGCGCGCCGACGCGGTCGAGGTCCTCGTCGCGTCCCCGGACCGCGTCGAGCCACCGTGCCCCCATGCCCGGCCAGGCCTGTGCGGGGGTTGTGACTGGCAGCATGCCTCGCTGGACGCGCAGCGGCGCCTCAAGGCGCGGGTGGTGGAGGAGTCACTGCGCCGGATCGCGGGCCTGGACCTGACCGTGCTGGTCGAGGCGCTGACCTCCGCCGCGCCGGACGGGCTGGGCTGGCGGACGAGGATGCGCTTCTCCCGCACCCCCGACGGCGGAGTCGGGCTGCGCGCGCACCGCTCCCACGAGGTTGTCGCCACCCCGGACTGCCGTATCGCCGACCCGCTGCTCGCCAGCGTGATCGCCGATCCGTCCTTCCTCCAGGGCCCGGCCAGTCCGGACCGCACCGGCCAGGCGGTGGAACTCGTCGCGATGCCGGCTTCCCCGCCGGACCGCGAGTCCGGCGCGGTCGCGTACTCGACCAGGTCCGGCAGATGGCAGGTCGTCCAGGTGCCGGCCGGCGAAGGCGGGGCGGAGCCGGAAAGCCGGCATCCGGACAGCCCGCGTGCGGACGGCCCGCCGCCACCCGAGGCCGAGGTCCAGGTCGTCGAGACGGTCGAGGGCCGCCGCTTCCATCTGGAGCCCGGGGTCTTCTGGCAGGTCCACCCGGCGGCCGCGGCGACGCTGGTCGCCGCGGTGCGGGACGCGGCCGGCGCCGCGCCCGGTGACACGGCGCTCGACCTGTACAGCGGCGCCGGGCTGTTCGCCGCGTTCCTCGCGGCAGCGGTCGGCCCGACCGGCCAGGTCATCGCCGTGGAGTCGGACGAGGCCGCGGTCCGTTCCGCCGCCCGGAGCCTGGCGGACCTGCCGTGGGTCTCGTTGCGGGCACTGCGCGTCACCCCGGCGACCGTCAGCCGCCTGACCGGCGGCTCCGCCCGCCCCGGGGTCGATGTGGCGGTTCTCGACCCGCCGCGCACCGGGGCCGGCCGGGAGGTCATGACCGCGCTGCTCGCGCACCGGCCGCGCCGGGTCGTCTACGTGGCCTGCGACCCCGCGGCACTCGGCCGGGACGTCGCGGTGGCCGCGGGCGAGGGGTACCGGCTCACCGGGCTGCGCGCGTTCGACATCTTCCCGATGACCTCGCACGTCGAGTGCGTCGCGATCCTGGAGCCGACGTCCACCCACGACCCGACGCAGGCCGCGGGGCGGTGACCGGGAAGCACCCCGGTGACCGCTGACGGACGCGCGACCGTCGAACGGGCCCGCCTCGTCGCCTCGTCGCCTGGCCGGTGTGTCGGGTGGACCGGCGGCCTGGTGAACGGCGCGCGGGGGAATCCGCCGCATTGTCTCCGGGGTTGTCCGTCACCAGCGCGATCCTGAGTATTGTCCGGGTTCTGCGCGGATCCGGATCGCATTCCGCCGTTGCCCGGGTATCGGGTCGGATATGCCCGATTCGACCGTGGTCCTTTCCGTGGAACCGCTGATGCGGCTCGCTCACCCGCTGCCGGAGCAGGCGGCGGAGGTCGGGCTTCTGGGTGATCTCCGCCGGGGCAGCCCGTGTGAGGGAAGGCGCGACGGCGCGGTGGCGGGCTCCGGTCCTGGCGGACCCGTCCCTTGGTCCCGGGACGCTGGTCGCCCCGCTCGGGTCGTTGGTCCGGGTCGGAGGCACCAGGCATCTACCCTGGATACCTGGTATCAGACGGCGTGAGCCGGATGTACTTCCGGGTGGTGGACGTGATCGCAGGTCATCAGACCGTGCGCGGCGACATCGGCCCTGTCCGGAAGGACTGCGGGGTCGCGGTCAGATCCCGGCGGCATGGCTGATGACCATGAGAGGTCGCGCCGGGCTCCGCGGCCGGTCCGCCCGGCGGCCGCCCCGCCAGGCGCCTGCTGACTCTGGGTAAGGTCGACGGTGACAATCGGGGGTGCCGGTAGGGGCCAGTGCGATGTCACGAAAATGTCACGAGTAGATGACGTGCGTATGCACACTCGTCCGAAAGTCCCAGAGGGCTGGGGAGGAATGCCTGCCGGGCAGTCCCCAGCTCGTCCCTCACGGGACCACACCGTCCCGGGGTGGAGCGGCTGCCAACGCGTCACGCCTGGTTCGCGGGCTCTCTTCCGCGGTTACCCGCAGCACATTCCCGGCAGCGGGAGGGGGATTCTACCGCGACCCGGTGTAATACCTGACGTTCTCCGGGCAGCTCACATGTCGGGAGCCTGTCTGCGGACCCCAGGGCGTGCTGCGTAGACTTTGCCGGACCCGGACCGATCCCCTTTCGGGGGAGGGAGAGCACGCCGTGTCGCTTCTGTCGACGATCGACAGCCCGCAGGACGTCAAGCGCCTCGACCACGAGGAACTGGTGGCGCTCGCGGCCGAGATCCGTGATTTCCTCATCAACGCGGTGGCCCGTACAGGCGGCCACCTCGGGCCGAATCTGGGGGCTGTCGAACTCACTCTCGCTATTCACAGGGTATTTGATTCGCCTTTTGACCGGGTCCTGTGGGACACCGGGCATCAGTCCTATGTTCACAAGATTCTGACGGGTCGGCGGGAGGCATTTGACCGACTCCGTCAGCGTGGCGGGCTCTCTGGCTACCCATGCCAGGCGGAGTCCGAGCACGACATCATCGAGAACTCGCACGCCTCGACGGCACTGTCCTACGCTGACGGCCTGTCGCGGGCCTACGCGCTGCGCGGGGAGAGCCGTGCGGTCGTGGCGGTCGTCGGTGACGGTGCCCTGACCGGTGGCATGTGCTGGGAGGCGCTGAACAACATCGCCGCCTCCGACCGGCAGGTCGTGATCGTTGTCAACGACAACGGCCGCTCCTACTCGCCGACCATCGGCGGGCTGGCGGACCACCTCGCCTCGCTGCGGCTGGCGCCCGAGTACGAGCAGGTCCTCGACGTCGTCAAGCAGGTGCTGGGTCGCACGCCGCTCGTCGGCGCGCCGCTGTTCGACGCCCTGCACGGCATCAAGCGGGGCATCAAGGACGTCGTGACCCCGCAGGGCATGTTCGAGGACCTGGGGCTGAAGTACGTCGGCCCGATCGACGGCCACGACGTGGCCGCGATGGAGTCGGCGCTGCGTCGGGCCAAGGACTTCGGCGGCCCGGTGATCGTGCACGCGATCACCCGGAAGGGCTTCGGCTACCCGGCGGCCGAGCAGGACGAGGCCGACAACTTCCACGCCGTCGGCGTCATCGACCCGGCCACCGGCAAGCCGGTGTCGGCGTCCAAGGGCACGACCTGGACGTCGGTGTTCTCCGAGGAGATCGTCCGGATCGGCGCCGAGCGGCCGGACGTGGTCACCATGACCGCGGCCATGCTGCAGCCGGTGGGCCTGAAGGCGTTCGCGAAGGCGTTCCCCGACCGGGTGTTCGACGTCGGTATCGCCGAGCAGCACGCGGTCACCTCCGCGGCGGGCCTGGCGATGGGCGGCCTCAAGCCGGTCGTGTGCATCTACGCGACCTTCCTGAACCGGGCGTTCGACCAGGTCCTGATGGACGTGGCGATGCACCGCCAGCCGGTGACCTTCGTGCTCGACCGCGCCGGGATCACCGGCGAGGACGGCGCGTCGCACAACGGCATGTGGGACATGTCGTTCCTGCAGGTCGTGCCCGGTCTGGCGATCGCCGCACCGCGGGACGAGGCCACCCTGCGCGCCGAGCTCGACGAGGCCGTCTCGAACACCGACGGTCCGACGGTCGTCCGCTACCCCAAGGGCAAGATCGCCCCGGAGACGCCGGCGATCGACAAGGTCGGCGGGGTCGACATCCTGTACCGGGCGCCGGCGGTGGCACGTCACCGCGAGGTGCTGCTGGTCTCGGTCGGCGCGATGGCCCCGACCTGTCTGGACGTCGCCGCGCGCGTCGCCAGCCAGGGCATCGGTGTCACCGTCGTCGACCCGCGGTGGGTCAAGCCGCTGGACCCGGCGCTGGTCGAGCTGGCCCGTGAGCACGACCTGGTCGTCACGGTCGAGGACAACGGCCGGGTCGGCGGTGTCGGTGCGTCCGTCGCGCAGCTGCTGCGCGACGCCGACGTGGACGTCCCGCTCCGTGAGTTCGGGGTCGCCCAGCGGTTCCTCGACCACGGCAAGCGTGACGAGGTCCTCGCCGAGGTCGGCCTTGCTCCGCAGGACCTCGCCCGCAAGGTGATCGAGGCGGTTGCTCGCCGCCAGAACGCGCTGGCGGAAGAGGTCGAGTCGGCCGGCACGAGCAAGTCCAGCCAGGCCTCCGCTACCGGCCAGGCCTGAGTCGCTCCGCGGCGCCCGCTGCCCAGCGCGCGCCGCGGGGCCGACGCCCCGGGCCGGAACTGTCGGTTCCGGGCCGGAGCTGCCGGGTCGCGCCTTTCCGCGCGGCCCGGCGCTGGTGGTCGTGCGAGGACGTCCTACGCTGACCTGGTGACAGGCGTCAGCGGGGCGGATCCAGACGGGGACGCCCGGATCGACGGGACCCCGCCACGCCACCGGGGTGCCCGCTGGTGGGCTGTGCGCGGTGCGCTGGTGGTTGCCGCGGCACTGCTGGCCGTCGCTCTGGTGCGGCAGTGGAACGACGTCCGCGACTCGATCGGTGACCTGACGGCCCTCGGCCTCGGCGGTTCCGCCGTGGCGACGGTGCTGGCGGTCGGCGCCACCGTCCTGTCCTGGCGGGCGGTGATCGGCGGGCTCGGCGCGCGGCTGCCGCTGCGGGCCACCGTGCGGATCTTCTGCGTCGGCCAGATCGGCAAGTACATCCCGGGCAGCGTCTGGCCCGTCCTCGCGCAGATGGAACTGTCCCGCGACTACGGCGTCTCCCGGCCGACGTCGGCCTCGGCAAGCCTGGTGGTGCTCGCGCTGGCGGTGCCGTGCGGTGGCGTCACCGCGGCAGCCACTCTGCCCTTTGTCTCCCGGGACGCCCTCACCGACTACTGGTGGGCGCTGGCGGTGGTGCCGCTGTTCGCGGTCGTGCTGTTCCCGCCGGTGCTCTCCCGACTGCTCGCCCTGGCCTTCCGCCTGCTGCGGCGCCCCCCGCTGGGCGAGCCGCTGACCGCCGGCCCCATCCTCGCCGGCGCCGGCTGGCTGATCGCCGGTTTCGTCTGCTACGGCATCGGGACCTGGCTTCTCGTGCGTGACCTCAGCCCACAGGTCGGTGGCGCCCGGCTGGTCGCGCTGTGCGTCGGTGCCTACGCGCTGGCCTGGACCGCGGGCTTCCTGGTCCTGGTGCTGCCGGCCGGGGCGGGGGTGCGCGAGGCCGTGCTGGTGCTCGCCCTCGCCCCCGCGCTGTCGAGCGGCCCGTCGACGCTGATCGCCGTCGTCGCCCGGCTGCTCGCCACCCTCGCGGACATCTTCTGGGCCCTGATCGGGGTCGCGCTGCGGCCACGGGACGAACCGGTCCCCGCGGGTGGCCCGCCCACCTCGCCCGCCTCGCCGCGGGGGCGTGTCGAGGACGGCCTCAGTGTGCGGGAGACGCGCGGAACCGCATCCGGAGACACGGGAGCTGCGGCCGTCGTTCCGGGCGCGCCTCGCGCCCGCTGAGCCCCACCCCGGCAGCCCGGCTGTATCCGCACACAGCTGTATCCGCACACAGCTCTGTGTGCGGATACAGCTGTGTGCGGACGACGGCCACCCAGCCCGGTCGGTGGGACCGGGCTGGGGCGGCAGCGGCGGCGCCTGAGCCGGAGCCGGCTCAGGCGATCGTCGCCACGCCGGGCGGGTTGAAACGCTGCCCGGTCGCCTTCTCGCTGATCCCGGTGCGGTCCAGACAGGGCGTGATGCCGCCGAGGTGGAACGGCCAGCCCGCGCCGAGGATCATGCACAGGTCGACGTCCGCCGGCTCGGCGACGACCTTCTCGTCGAGCAGCAGCCGGATCTCCTGGGCGAGCGCCGTCAGCGCGGCTTCGCGGACCTGCTCCTGCGTCAGGGCCGCGGCGGTGCCGGCTCCCACGCCCCCTGAGCTCCCCGCCGGCCCGTCGGCGGGCCCGCGGACGAGCTCCGCGGCCTGCAGGTCGACGACCTGCCGGCCCTGCGCGTCGGTCGTGTAGAAACCGGCCTTCCCGGCGGCGACCAGCCGGGCCAGGCCAGCCGGGTCGCGGAACCGGTCCGGCGCCGTGCCGTGCAGGGTCTGCGCCACGTGCAGCGCCACCGGCGGCCCGACCAGCGACAGCAGGACGAGCGGCGACATCGGCAGGCCGAGCGGGTCCAGAGCGGTGTCGGCCTGCTCGATGGAGGTACCGGACTCGGTGGCGGCGAGCACCTCGCCCAGGAACCGGGTGAGCAGGCGGTTCACCACGAACGCGGGGGCGTCCGCGACCAGCACGGCGTTCTTCTTCAGCTTCCGGGCCACCGCGAGCGTGGTCGCGACCGTGGCGTCGTCGCTGCGCGGGCTGCGGACCACCTCGACGAGGGGCAGGACGGCCACCGGGTTGAAGAAGTGCAGGCCCGCCACGCGCTCGGGATGGGTCAGATCGGCGGACATCTCGGCCACGGACAGCGCCGAGGTGTTCGTGAGCAGCACGGTCTCGGGCTTGACGTACGTCTCGAGCTCGGCGAGCACCGTCTTCTTGATCGCCATGTCCTCGAAGACAGCCTCGATGATCAGGTCGGCGTCCGCGAACGCGTCCTTGGTCAGCGAGCCGGTGACGCTGGCCTTCAGCCGGTTGGCCCGGTCGGGCGAGATCCGCCTGCGCTGGAGCAGGTTGTCGAACTCCTGGTGGACGCGGGCGACTCCGGCGTCCAGGCGCTCCTGGTCGAGGTCGGTGATGACCACCGGGACCTCGAGCCGCTGTGCGAACAGGGCGGCGAGCTGGCTGGCCATCAGGCCGGCGCCGACGACCCCGACCTTCGTCACCGGCCGGGCCAGCGAGCGGTCCGGACCGCCGGCCGGCCGCTTCGCCCGCTTGTTGACCAGATCGAACGCGTAGAGGCCGGCGACAAGCTCCTCGCCGGCTCCGAGGTCTGCCAGTGCCGCGGACTCGGCCGCGTAACCCGTGTCGACGTCCGCTGTCTCGGCCAGGGCCATCAGTTCGAGCGCGCGGTAGGCGGCCGGAGCGGCGCCGTGCAGGCGGGCATCGGCGAGGGCGCGCCCGCGCTCCAGCGCCGCCGCCCACGCCGCGCCCCGCTCGACCGGCCGCCGGGCGGCGGCCGGGTCCTCCTCGCCACGCAGGACCCGGCCGACCCAGCGCAGCGCCTCCTCCAGGAAGTCCGCCGGCTCCAGCAGGACGTCCCCCAGCCCGAGGGCGAAGGCCTGCGGGCCGCGCAGGGTCCGGTTCTGGCTGAGGGCGTTCTCGATCATGATCGTGACCGCGTTCTCGGGGCCCACCAGGTTCGGCAGCAGCTGGGTGCCACCCCAGGCCGGGACGAGCCCGAGGAACACCTCGGGCAGCGCGAGTGCGGCGATGTCCGTCGACAGGGCCCGGTAGTCGCAGTGCAGTGCCAGCTCCAGGCCGCCGCCCAGTGCCGCCCCGTTGACCAGGGCGAAGGTCGGGACCTTCCGGTCGCCCAGCCGCCCCTCACCGACCCGGCGCAGCGCCGTGTGCCCGAGTTCGCCGAGCGCGGCGAGCTTCGGCCGGACCTCCTCCGGATCGGTCAGCGACGACCGGTAGGACAGGTCCGCGCCGACACAGAAGATGAACGGCTTGCCCGTCACCGCGACCGCCGCCACCGGCGGGTCGTGCGCCTCGATCTCCTCGACCGCGGCGATCAGGGACCGCAGGCCAGCTGGGCCGAAGGTGTTCGGGCGGGTGTGGTCGTGCCCGTTGTCGAGGGTGATGAGGGCGACCGGGCCAGCCACGCCGGGCAGCTGCGCGTACCGGACATGGGCATGTGTGACCACCTCGTCCGGATGATCAAGAGTCACCGCGGCGCTGCTCATGCTCCGTCTCCCATTCGGCCGAAGATGTGACGATGCGAAGGTTCGAGGTCGAGGGTGCTGGCGGGTCGGTGCGTCGGCGACCGGGTGCCGGCGACCGGGTGCCGGCGGGCCGGGTGCCGGCAGGCCGGTCAGGCGGCCTGGTGGTGGGGGTTCTCCCAGATCGTGGTGGCGCCCATGCCGATGCCCACGCACATCGCGGTGAGGCCGTAGCGCACCTCGGGGTGCTCCTCGAACTCCCGGGCGAGCTGGGTCATCAGCCGCACGCCGCTGGAGGCGAGCGGGTGGCCGTACGCGATCGCACCGCCGTACGGGTTGACCCGCGGGTCGTCGTCGTCGAGGCCGAAGTGGTCGAGGAAGGCGAGGACCTGCACGGCGAACGCCTCGTTGAGCTCGAACAGCCCGATGTCGTCGATGGTCAGGCCGGTGCGGGCCAGCGCCTTCTCCGTGGAGGGAATCGGGCCGACGCCCATGACCTCCGGTTCCACGCCGGCGAACCCGAAGCCGACCAGCGTCATCTTCCGGCTCAGGCCCAGCTCCGCGACGACGTCGGCGGCGGCCAGGACGCATCCGGTGGCGCCGTCGTTGATGCCCGCGGCGTTGCCCGCGGTGACCCGGCCATGCGGCCGGAACGGCGTCCGCAGGCCCGAGAGGCCCTCCAGCGTGGTGCCGGGGCGGGGCGGCTCGTCCGCGGTGACCAGCTCCCACCCGCTCTCGGTGTGCCGGGCCGCGACCGGGACGAGATCGGGCTGGATCCGGCCGTCCGCGTAGGCCTTCGCCGCCTTCGTCTGCGAGGCGACCGCGTAGGCGTCGGCCCGCGCCCGGGTGATGGCCGGGTAGCGGTCGTGGACGTTCTCCGCGGTCAGGCCCATCACGAGCGCCGACGGGTCGACGAGCTTCTCGGAGACGAACCGGGGGTTGGGGTCGACCCCCTCGCCCATCGGGTGCCGCCCCATGTGCTCGACGCCGCCGGCGATCGCCAGATCGTAGGCACCGATGCCGATGGCGGACGCGGCCGTGGTCACCGCGGTGACGGCGCCGGCGCACATCCGGTCGATGGAGTAGCCCGGCACCGACCTCGGCAGCCCGGCGAGAATGCCGGCCGTCCGGCCGAGAGTCAGGCCCTGGTCGCCGATCTGGGTCGTCGCCGCGATCGCGACCTCGTCGATCCGCTCCGGCGGCAGGGACGGATTGCGCCGCAGCAGTTCACGGATGACCCGGACGACCAGGTCGTCCGCCCGGGTCTCGGTGTAGACACCCTTGGCCTTGCCGAACGGCGTACGCACCCCGTCGACGAACACCACATCGCGGATCGAACCCCGCGCGTTCACGAACATCACCGGCCTCCTCGACGCACTTGTCCGTCGACGGCGCGTATGCGGCCCGCCGCCACCGGTGCCCGGCCGGGTGCCCCGAAGGTGGTGCCGACCGTGACGGACACCAGCCTACGGCAGGAGTTACCGACGGGTAGGTAATGGGCGTCGCTCCGGTGGTGGATCAGTGCTCTGGACTGCCGACCTGTCCTCCGCGCCCGCGTTCCGCGCGGGGGAACAGCGCAGGTGACGAGGCCTGTCAGGTCGCGGACGGCTCCCCGCCGGTCTCACCGGCAGCGTCGCGGGCGGCCTGCGCGCGCGGCGCCGACCGCCGGGTCCTGGCCGCCGTCCCGGCCGCGTTGGCGGCGGAGGCCGAGGTGGCGGCGGAGGCCGAGGTGGCGGGCGCTGCGCGGCCTGGCGGTGCGGGGGGCGGGTCGGCGAGCGCGGCCGCCACCGCGGTGGCGGTCAGGGCCACCTGCCACGGCCGGGCCCCACCGGTCGTGAGCGCCGCCGTGACGGCCGCCGCGTCCCGGCCTGGCGGCGGGCTCCAGGTGACACGGCGGGCCAGCGCGGGCTCCAGCAGGTTCTCGACCGGCATGCCCTGGTCGTCGGCGATGGCGTTCAGCGCGGCTCGCACCCGGGCCAGCCGGGCGGCCGCCACCGGGTCGCGCTCGGCCCAGCGGTTCTGGGGCGGCAGCCCGTCCCCACCCGGCCCGGCGCTGCTCGGGAGCTGGCTGTCGGGCAGCTCAGCCGCCGCGCGGAGGGCGTCCATCCAGGTCGTGGCCGACCGTCGCAACCGGTGGCCGGAGAAGACCGGCAGCCGGGTCAGGGCGGCTGCGTCCTCGGGGGCCTTGAGGACGGCGTCCATGATCGCGCTGTCGGGGAGCACCCGCCCGGGCGCGATGTCGCGGGCGCGGGCGACCCTGTCGCGGGCCAGCCACATGGCGCGTACCGCGGCGAGCTGGCGCCGGTTGCGCGCGCGGTGGATACCACTGGTGCGGCGCCACGGTTCGGCCCGTGGCTCGCGCGGGGGAGCGGCGGCGATCGCGGCGAACTCCTGGCGGGCGAAGTCAATCTTGTTCTGGTCGGTCAGCTCCGCCTCCAGGTGGTCGCGCAGCTCCACGAGCAGCTCCACATCGAGCGCGGCGTAGCGCAACCAGGGCTCCGGCAGCGGCCGGGTCGACCAGTCGGCGGCGGAGTGCCCCTTCTCCAGCCCGTAGCCGAGCACCCGCTCGACCATCGCGCCGAGACCGACCCGCTCGTAGCCCAGCAGCCGTCCGGCGAGCTCCGTGTCGAACAGGGTGGACGGGTGCAGCCCGAGCTCGGCGAGGCACGGCAGGTCCTGGCTGGCCGCGTGCAGGACCCATTCGGCCTCGCCCACCGCGGCCTGCACTCCGCTCAGGTCGGGCAGCGCCACCGGGTCGATGAGCAGCGTCCCGGCGCCGCGGCGGCGGATCTGCACGAGGTAGGCCCGCTGGCTGTACCGGTAGCCGGACGCCCGCTCGGCATCGAAGGCGACCGGGCCGTTGCCTGCGGCCAGGAGCTCGGTGGCCGCCACGAGGTCGTGGACGTCCTCGAGCACGGGCGGCACGCCGTCAGCCGGCTCCAGCAGGGGGATGGGGACGGTCGCCGACGCGTCGGCGGCAGCATCGGCTGCCGCACCCTCACTGACCAGGTGTGTTGAGTCAGGAACCGTCGACGTCACGATCGGCGATGGTACGTGTGAATGGCCGTGCTGGCAGCCCAGACGGCTGAGCATTCGCACTGATTATACGCTTAGTGTTCGTTCTTAGCGTACGAGTAGTCATGACGGCTGCATTCTGTTGACATGCCTGGCGCGCAGTGTCCGCGCCAGGCGCGACGTGATGACTCAGGCCCGACGCGCAGGTAGCGGCACGACCCCGGAGAGGCGCGGCGGAAGACCGGCCATCGCCGCGAGGAGATCGGCAAACGAGTGCAGGTGTGCTGCCGCGTCCAGCGGATCCCAGCCGGGGCCCGGATCGGTGACCCCGCCCGGGCTCGCCAGGACCGGATCGCTCCCCCCCGGAACGGCCGATGCCGGCGACGCCGATGCCAGCGATGCCCAGTCGGGCGAGGCCCAGGCCGGTGACCACGAGCAGCGCAGCTCCACGTCGAAGTTGTCGCCGTCCGCGGCGAGGACCCCGAACCGGCGGGAGGAGGTGGTGGTCACCGTGCCGCCGAGGGCGCGGACCTGGGCGCCGTGCGACTGCAACGACTCCCGCAGCCAGGACCAGGCGACACCGGGCAGCAGCGGATCGTCCGCCACCTCGGGGTCGACGGACGCCCGGGCGTAGCACACCACCCGGCTGGTCCCCTCCCAGGCGTCCTGGCCGTCCGGGTCGAAGAGCAGGACGAACCGGCCCGAGGCGGCCTCGTCGTCCTCGGTGAGGCCGCCGGCGAGCGCGAACGCGAACGGCGCGATCCGCGACGGGGCGGGAATCTCCCGAATACTCACGTCGGACCGCAGGTCCGCCAGCGCATCTCGCAGCGCGTCGGTGGCGGCCACGAAGAGCGCAGGCGCACTGAGCTGCGACCGCGTTCCCCCCATGGCTGCAACGTTAGGGGCTGCACCGTGATCACGCTGGTCGGACGCCGGAGACGGGCGCCTGGCGCCATCCGGGCGACCCTGCCCCGATCTGGCCCAGGGTGGTGGGGCCTGCTCGGGGGGTGACGGTGGTGTGGGCCGGGCGGCGCCGAACGCCGCCGCCGGGCGGACGGGGGGCCGGAAGGGGCCAGCCGGGACGTCCGGCTCCGGGACGGGGCTGTGCAGGCTCACGCGGCGGTCCTGGTACCGGTACCCGCGGGAGCCACCGCGGTCGCGGTGACGGGAACGGGCGCGGCTGCGGGGACGAGCCCGACGAACACCGCGTGGCCACAGGCAACACAGGCCCGCTCCGGGCAGTCGGCGCCATGGCCGTCCGCGCAGGGGGGTTGCTCGAACCGCTGGTCACGCCCACATGCCGGGCAGTGCTGGACGTGCTCGTCGGTGCTCACCCGGACCTGGTCCACTCGCGCATCACTCCCCGGGGCACGACCGCCTTGTTCACCTGGCTGCGACCCACGGGCCATCGAGGCGGCGGGGCTGCCGCCGGATCTCGCTCCGGACCGGGCCCGCCATGGCGCGCAAGGGCGCGCAACACCCCGACCGCATGGCGCGGACGAGCCCGCGCCGCCGCCCACCTGGGGGGATGCGTTCCACCCGGGGGGTTGCGTCGACGAGAAATCCTGCCGCCGTTGGCCGGTCGGAAGTGGGCTGATCGTGTACATCGCCGACCGTTGCCGCCCATTCCGACTGGACTGACGGTGCCATGGGTGGGGCGGTTCTCCGCGCATTCCCCCCGGCGTGTCGCGTCAGGTCGGCTGTGCGCGGTGCGGGGCCGAAGCACCATCCGAGCGGGTGGTGGCGATTCGTGCCGGCCCGCTCGCGGACCGCACCCGGGCTGCTCAGCCCGCGGGAGCGGACCGCGCGGGGCCGGCGGTGCCGGACTGTCCGTCGGCGGCATCCAGAGGCCGCAGCCAGTGACGCTCGACGAAGAACGGTGCGACCGGGAGAACCGACGCGCCGAGTGCGAGGAGGGTACGCACGGGGCGCCAGCGCCGCAGCACCGACACGTAGAGCACCAGCAGGCAGTACGCGATGAACAGGGCGCCGTGGACCGGCCCGAGGACCTTGACGCCGATCTCCTCGTCCGCTCCGTGCTTGACCGCGGTCGCCACGAGGAGGAGCAGGAAGGAGGTCGCCTCGGCCAGTGAGACGAGCCGGGCGGCACCCACGGGCCAGAAGCCGCTCTGGGCGGAGGGGTCGGTCATCGGAATCTCCTCGCGTAGCCGCGGCCGCGCGGGATGCGCTGTGGCCTCTCGGGGGGTCCGTTGCCGGCGGCACCGGATTCGCCGCTCTGACTTCTACTGCGAGTAGAAGATATCGCACACAGTCGTGTGCCCTACCCGGCATCTGTTCGCCCGGCGTGCAACGATCGGGCCATGTCCCTCGGAACCACCGCTGTCGCGCCGCCTCGTTCCGGGCTCTCGCCCCGACGCCGAGGCCTCACCGCGACCTCGCCTTTTCTGCGCGCCGCGGCCGGGGACCGCCCGGAGCGCGTACCTGTCTGGTTCATGCGGCAGGCCGGCCGGGTGCTTCCCGAGTACCGCGCGCTGCGCGCCACCACCGCCATGCTCGACTCCTGCCGGAACGCCGAGATGGTCACGGAGATCACCCTGCAGCCGGTCCGCCGGTTCCGGCCCGACGCGGCCATCTTCTTCTCCGACATCGTGCTGCCGCTCGCCGCGGTCGGGGTGGACGTCGACATCGTCGCCGGGGTCGGGCCCGTGGTGGCCCACCCGATCCGGGCCCGTGCCGACCTCGACGTCCTGCGCCCGCTCCAGCCCGACGACGTGCAGTACGTCAGCACCGCCGTCGGGATGCTGATCCGTGAGCTCGGCGAGACTCCGCTGATCGGCTTCGCCGGAGCCCCGTTCACCCTGGCGAGCTATCTGATCGAGGGGGGACCCAGCCGCAGTCACACCCGCACCAAGGCCCTGATGTACTCGGACCCGGAGCTGTGGCATGACCTGCTCGGCCGGCTGGCGGAGATCACCACGGGCTTCCTGCGGGTCCAGGTCGACGCCGGCGCCGACGCAGTCCAGCTGTTCGACTCGTGGGCGGGCGCCCTCAACGAGGAGGACTACCTGCGCTACGTGGCCCCGCACAGCGCCCGGGTCCTGGCCGCGTTCGCCGACGACGGCGTCCCGCGGATCCACTTCGGGGTGAACACCGGCCAGCTGCTCGGCGCGATGGGCGCCGCCGGTGCGGATGTCGTCGGGGTCGACTGGCGGGTCCCGCTGGACGAGGCCGCTCTCCGCGTCGGCGGGGACCGCGCCGTGCAGGGAAACCTCGACCCGGCCACGGTCTTCGCCCCGGCCGACGTGCTGGCGGAGAAGGTGCGTGACGTCTGCCGCCGTGGCGCGGCCGCGCCCGGCCACATCTTCAACTTCGGGCACGGGGTGCTCCCGGAGAGCGACCCGGGCGTGCTCGCGCACATCGTGGATCTCGTCCACGAGTTCTGAGCGGCACAGGTCGGCGCGGCACAGTCCGGCGTGCCCGCGGGTCGGAGCGCCCACGGCCTCGGCGGGGCCGGGCGCCGAGCCCGTCGGCCCGGTCCGCAGGTCGGTGTCGCCGGTCCGCGGGTCCGTCCGGGCTGGTGTGAGTGGCCCGTCCGGGGGATCACCCACCTGTCGCGGGGGTGACGCGGCCGGGGCGGGTGGCCCAGGTACCGGGCGGGTGCGCCCGGTGAGCGGACGGTCCCGCTCCGACGGTGCGTGCACTGACGGGACCTGCCGTGCCGCCAGCCCGCATCCGGGGGCGAGACTGGACGCCGGCCGCGGTATCCGGCGGGCCCGTCAGCGCGAGGTCGGCGCCGCCGCGCCCGCGGGCACCGGGTCGGCACCGCCATACCGGGGACGGCGTGAAGAGGGGCTGGGAGACACGTGCGGGTCGTGATCATTGGCGGGGGAATCGCGGGGCTTGCCGCCGCGAACGCGCTGGCGGGCAGCGCCGAGGTCACCGTGATCGAGGCGGGCGACCGGGTCGGGGGCAAGCTGCGGACGACCCCGATCGAGGGCCTGGCCGTGGAGGAGGGCGCGGAGTCCTTCCTGGTCCGGGTACCGGAGGCGCTCCGGTTGGCGCGCCAGGTCGGGCTGGGGCACGCGATCGTGCACCCGACGACGACCGCCGCCTCCTTGTGGGTCGGCGGGCGGCGGCGGCCGATCCCGCCGAACACCATGCTGGGCGTGCCGACGGATGTCCTCGGCCTGGTGCGGTCGCGGGTCCTCTCGCCGCTGGGGCTGCTGCGTGCCGCGGCCGACGTGGTGCTGCCGCGGACGACCCTGCCGGACGACCCGACTGTCGGCGGCTACGTGGGCGCGCGGGTCGGGCGGGAGATCGTCGAGCGGCTGGTCGACCCGCTGCTCGGGGGTGTCTACGCCGGCCGGGCTGACGCGCTGTCGCTGCAGGCGACCGTCCCCCAGCTCACCCCGATCGCGACGGAGGACCGGTCGCTGTTGCTGGGCGCTCACCGGGTCCGGGCGAGGACGGGGCCGGCGACCGCCCACACACCGGTGTTCGCCGCGCTGCGCGGTGGGCTCGGCTCGTTCGCCGAGCAGGTGGCGCAGTCCAGCGGCGCGCGGGTGCTGACCGGGCTGATGGCTCGCGAGCTGCGGCGGACGTCAGACGGCTGGGAAGTGCGCTGCGACCCGGTGGGCGGTGGGGAGACGCCGCTGCCGTTCGCCGCCGATGCGGTGATCGTCGCGGTGCCCGCGGGTGCGGCCCGCGACCTGCTCACCCCGCTCGCGCCGCACGCGGCCGCCCCGCTGGCGGGGGTGCCGTACGCATCGGTGGGCCTGGTGACCCTGCTCTACCGGGGGGTGACGCTGCCGCCGGGCAGTGGTCTTCTCGTGCCGCCCCGGGCCGGGCTTTCGATCAAGGCCGTGACCTACCTGTCGGCGAAATGGCCGCATGTGGCCGCCGGCAGTGATCTCACAGTGATCCGGGCCAGCGTCGGGCGGGCCGGGGCGGAAAGCGACCTGCGGCGCGGTGACACCGAGCTCATCGGTGTGGTGGCCGCAGAGGTTGCGCAGGTCACAGGGATCATCGCCCGGCCGGTCGGCGCCCGGGTCAGTCGCTGGGGCGGCGCCCTCCCGCAGTACCTGCCAGGCCATCTGGGGCGGGTGGCGGCCGTGCGCCGGGCGTTGCCGGCGGGGCTGGCGCTCGCCGGCGCGGGCTATGACGGCGTGGGGATCCCGGCATGCATCCGGTCCGGCGAGGCGGCTGCGGCCGAGGTGCTGCGCGCGCTGCGTGCCGGCGGCGCGCAGGCGGCCGAGTCGGAGTCTGCCGGCGCCTGAGGCCGCGGGACCGGGCGCGCGGGGTGGACAATGGAGGCATGTCAACAGGCGACGACGTCCAGCACGGCGGCACCCCCTCGGCGTCCGCGCCCACCGCGGGTGCGCCGCACCCCGGCCCTGGCGCCCGGGGTGCCCATTCGCACGACTCCGGCCCGGTCCGGCCGCAGGCCGCTGCCGCCGCCGAGGCCGGCCCCGACGCGGGGAGATCGGCCCGGGAACTCAACGACGAGCTGCTCTACACCGGCTGGTCGGTCTTCGCGGCCCGGCGCCCACTACCGGCGGACCGCGCCGAGATCGTCACGGAGGTGGCCGCGCTCCTCGACGGCGCGCTGGCCAAGGATGTCTACACACGCGGGATCTACGAGATCTCCGGGTACCGGGCCGATGCCGATGTGATGGTCTGGTGGACCTCTCCGAGCCCGGATCTGCTGCAGGAGACCTACCAGCGCTTCCGGCAGACCGCACTGGGCCGGCACCTGGAGCCGGTGTGGTCGGCCGTGGGCCTGCACCGCCCGGCCGAGTTCAACCGGAACCACATCCCGGCCTACGTCCGCCGTGAGGACCCGCGGGACTACATCTGCGTCTACCCGTTCAACCGGTCGCTCGAGTGGTACCTGCTGCCCGACTACGAGCGCCGCGGCCTGCTCGCCGAGCACGGCATCATGGGTCGCGAGTACGAGGATGTGCGCGCGAACACCGTCGCGGCCTTCGGTCTGGGTGACTACGAGTGGCTGCTCGCCTTCGAGGCCGACGAGCTGCACCGGATCGTCGACTGCATCCGCCACCTACGGGCCAGCGCGACGCGGCGCCACACCAGGCTGGAGACCCCCTTCTACAGTGGCGCCCGCAAGCCACTCGCGGACGTCGTGGCGGCATTGCCCTAGCAAAGGCCTGGAACACGAGGAGAGGTCGGCACCTGCCTGGGCGCCCCCACCCGTCCGGCAGGCGCCGACCGCCCCGTTGCTGCCCCCACAGCCAGGTGGCCGAAGCCGACCCGGGCGGGCAGGAACCACCGGCACCGAGGGCCCGTCAGGCCACGGCGGGAGCCGGTGGTCGGCGGCCGGGCACTCCCGGACCGGCCATGACTGACAGTAGCATCGCGGCTTGGCTCTGTCCGCTTAGCGTCAACGAATGAAACCAACGGTAGCCACAAAACGGTCGATCAGGGATGATCGACCGTTTTTCTTGCGGAGGGTTACTGGCGTGTACGTCGTCGTGTGTCACTGACGGTGACCGTGATCGTGGTTGGGTTCCGGTGGCCTGTTGTCGGGAAGAAGGCTTCGGTGCCGGGCGGGGCGATGGTCCGGTCTGGCGCGGGTGCCGGTAACGTTGCCGCCTGACCAACGAGCGTCGCATGTCGGGGCCGAGGCGGGCCAGGGTTGGTCCAGCCGGTCTCGGTGCCTGGTTCGCGTCGGTAGCCCACACCGCGCGGGAACCCGTGCCATGGCCGGTGCGGCTGCCCGGGTCGGACGATCGCCGGAGATCGGAGTTCGGTATGCCGCGAGGGGACAGACGGCGGGGGAGCAGGCGACGGGGGAGTGCGCGCACGACAGGCGCCGTGGAGTGCGGGGCCCTGAGTCGCGCGTACCGACTACAGGTCCGCGCGTGTCTGGGTGAACCGCTACACCGGCAGGCTTGTCCTGATCGACAATTGGTCCGGCGGGGGAAGGCCCTGCGGGGGGGCCTCCGGGGGGTGGTCGCCGCGTGCCCGTTCCGTCGACCAGAACTGACATGCCGAAGGCCAGGGGGGGTCCTGTTGTGACGGATACGGTGTCCGGGGGTACAAGATCATTTGGGGGTGGTTCGCGGCCGCCGGACGGGCCGCGGCCCAGCGGCAGCCCCTGGCCCGCCGGCGGGACGGGCGTCGTTCCCCAGGCCCGCGGCTTCTTCGAACCTGAGGATGTGGTGCATCCGGGTCCGCCGCCGGCCCAGCACGGCTGGCCGGGCCCGCCTGCTCCGCCCACCCCGCGGGTCGGGCCGGGCTGGAACGGCGTGCCGCCGCAGCCCGCGGCCGGCTGGCCCGGCCGGCCTGTCGACCCGAACCAGTACTCCTTCCTTCACGCCCAGACATCCCAGGACCCGCGTGACTACCGCGCCCAGGTCGGCTGGGAGCGGCGCTACGTCCGGCTACTGGTGCTCTTCGACGCGCTCGCCTGCGTCCTCTCCGTCGGCCTCGCCTACTTCGTGCGCTTCGGTGACGTCGTCGACTTCGACACCAAGCCGGTCTCGTCGACGCCGTACATCATCATGACGGTCCTGCTGCCGCTGGCCTGGGTCCTCGCGATGTCGCTCAACCGCGCCTACGAGACCAGGTTCCTCGGCGGCGGTTCCGAGGAGTTCCGCCGGGTCGTGAACTCCGCCGCCCGGCTCACCGCGCTGGTGGCGGTCGCCTCGTACGCGACCAAGGCCGAGATCGCACGAAGCTACGTGCTCATCGCGTTCCCCGTGGCCACCCTGCTGTCGGTGGCCGGCCGGTCCGCCGGCCGCGGCATCCTGCACCGGATGCGCCGGCAGGGCCGGTGTCTGCACCGGGTGCTCGTGGTGGGCGCCGGGGAGTCCGCGGCCACCCTGGTGCGGCTCGCCCAGCGTGACCCGACCTCCGGCTGGTCGGTGGTCGGTGTCTGCCTGGACCGGCTGCCCGGCCGGCACAGTCACGACCGGCCCGAGCGCAGCGGGTTCGACCTGCTCGGCGTGCCCATCGTCGGCACTTCCGAGAACCTGCACACAGCCATCCAGGCCACCCATGCGACAACGGTCGCCATCGGCCCGCAGATGGACGGAGAGACGTTGCGCCGGGTCCTGTGGGCCCTCGAAGGCAGCGACGTGGACGTCCTGGTCAGCTCGGCGCTGACGGACGTCACCGGCCCGCGCATCTCGATCCGCCCGGTAGCCGGCCTGCCGCTGCTGCACATCGAGGAACCCGAGCTCAGAGGGTCGCGGCGGCTGATGAAGATGGCCTTCGACCGGGTCGTCGCCGGTGTCGCGATCCTCCTGTTCTCGCCGCTGCTGATCGGCCTGGGCCTGGCGGTGCGGCTCACCAGCCGCGGCCCGGCGATCTTCAAGCAGACGCGGGTCGGTCGCGGTGGCAGCGAGTTCCGGATGTACAAGTTCCGGTCGATGTACGTCGATGCCGAGGCCCGCAAGGCGGAGCTGGAGTCGCGGAACGAGCGTGCCGAGGGCCTGCTGTTCAAGATGCGGGACGACCCGCGGATCACCAAGGTCGGCAAGTTCCTGCGCAAGTGGTCGCTCGACGAGCTGCCCCAGTTGTTCAACGTGGTCAACGGGAGCATGTCCCTGGTCGGGCCGCGGCCGCCGCTGCCCTCCGAGGTGGCCAAGTACGAGGACGACGTGTACCGCCGGCTGATGGTCAAGCCGGGGCTCACCGGGCTGTGGCAGATCAGCGGCCGCAGCGACCTGGAGTGGGACGAGTCCGTCCGGCTCGACCTGCGGTACGTCGAGAACTGGTCGTTGGCGATGGACTTCGTCATCCTCTGGCGCACCCTGTTCGCCGTGCTCCGGCGCGAAGGCGCCTACTAGAGGTTCCCCACAGCGCGGGAGCCGCCTGCTGGTGGAGGCGGCCCCGGCGCTGATCGCCTAGTGAGGCTCCGCCTCGACCCAGCCGGCGTGGACCAGGTACTCGAGTACCTGGTCCACGCCGGCGGAGGCGGGCAGGCCGGCGGTGTTCACGACGACATCGGCGTCGGCCGGCTCCTCGTAGGGGTCGGAGACTCCGGTGAAGGCGGGGATCACCCCCGCCCGGGCCTTCGCGTACAGGCCCTTGCGGTCCCGTGCCTCGCACACCTCCAACGGGGTGGCCACGTGCACCAGCACGAAGCCCGCCCTCCGGGCGGTCGTCATCGCACGGACCTGCGCTCGGACGTCGGCGTAGGGCGCGATCGGCGCGCAGACCGCCGTCCCGCCGGCCCCGGCGACCTCGGCGGCGACGAACCCGATGCGCCGCACGTTCGTCTCCCGGTCGGAGCGGGAGAAGCCCAATCCCTGCGACAGATGCGTCCGGACGACATCGCCGTCCAGCAGGGTGACCCGCCGGCCCCGCTCGAGCAGGCGACAGACCAGCAGCCCGGCAAGCGTCGACTTCCCCGAGCCGGAGAGGCCGGTGAACAGGATCGTCAGCCCGCGGCGGGAGCGCGGGGGCAGCGCCCGCGCCAGCTCGGTGGCCACCCCCGGCGGCGTCAGCTCCGCCGGCAGCGGGGCGCCGGCGTCCAGCAGGGCGGCCAGCTCCCCCGCGTCCGGAGCGCCGATGGCGGGTCCGGTCAGGCTGCCGGCACAGCCGTAGACCTCGGCCAGGTGGGCCCGCAGTGCGGTGAGCTCGGCCATCGCGTCGAGGGCGGGCGCGCCGGCGTCAGGCTCGTCGGTGAGGCCGCCCGGGGAGGTGGCGCTCATCGCCGGTTCCCGCGGGGCGGCGAGCTGGCCGGCCGGGACGACCGGCACCAGCACCAGCATGCTGTGGTGACCACCGGGGCCCTCGCCGGGGCCGTGACCCGGCCCCCGGGCCTGCCCGTCGCCGGCGGTCCCCGTCGCCTCCGGGCCGGTGTGCCGGCTGTGCTGGGCGGCCCCCGGCCGGCCCCGGGCATCGCTCTTCGAAACCGCCTCGGAGGCGAACGGCTCGTGGGCCAGCGTGGCCTCGGCCGGGCGCGGGGCCGCGTCGATCGCGTTCAGCGCGGCGATCAGACAGCGGATGCGCAGGTGGTGCGAGGCGTCCGCCGGATCCGCGCCACCGACCGGCGCCAGGATCACGCAGTGTTTCCCCCGGCGGGTCAGGGCCCGGATACGGCCGACGTCGGCGGTGTGCAGCAGCCCGTCCGCCCACACCGCCCACGGCGCGCCGGTGCCGGACGCCGTCCAGCCGCGGTCGGCGAAGTCCGCGCGCAGCTGCGCCGGGGTGCGGCGCAGCGCCGGGTAGTCCGGATGGCTGGGCAGCTCCAGCCCCTCCACCGTGCCGACGAGGCGGACCGTGGGCGGTGCCGGCTCCAGCGCGAGCAGCCGCAGAGCGGCGATCATCACCCCTTCGCGGTCACGCAGCGCCACGTCGGAGCCGACGGTCAGATCGGCCGCCACCGCGGCGGGGACGGTCAGCGTCGGCACCGGCGGGCTCTCGGGCGCCGGGATCTGGTCGGCGCCGCCAGGCGCCTGCCCGGCGTAGCTCGGCGCGGGACCGAAGACCCCGAGCACCATCAGCTCGAGGTCGGAGAGCTGCCGGGCGTCGAGGGTGACCGAGGGCCAGCCGACGGACGCCGCCCGCAGCGCCTGGGCGCGCTCGGGCCCGACGACCGCGTCCGGCCGGTCGGGTGGCCCGGTCCGGTGCCCGTTCCCCTCCGACTGCGCGGTGTGCCCGCGGCGCTGGTCGGACGACCCACGCAGATCGCGCGGATCCCGGACGGACGTGCCGACATCGTTGTCGGAGGTGGCGCTCACACCCGCGACGGTAGCGGGTGGAAGACTCGCACTCGATGAGCACCGACGACATCCGCCGGCCGGCCGCGTTCTCCACGGTTCCGGTCGATATCGCCACGGACGAGCTCAGCGATGCCGCGCTGGCCCGCCGCCTGGCCACGGACGCGGGCAAGCTCCTGCTGCGCATCCGGGCCGAACTGGGGTTCGCCGAGACGGCGACCCTGCGCGAGACCGGGGACGCCCGCTCCCACCAGCTGCTCGCCCGGGCCCTCGGCCGGCATCGGCCGGACGACGTGGTCCTCTCGGAGGAGGCGGCGGACGACCCGGTGCGCCTCGGTGCCGACCGGGTGTGGATCGTCGACCCGCTTGACGGCACGCGGGAGTTCTCCGAGCCGGGCCGTAGCGACTGGGCGGTGCACGTGGCGCTGTGGGAACGCGGCGAGCTGACGGTCGGGGTGGTGGCGCTGCCCGCCCTGGACCTGGCGCTCTCCAGTGCGGACCCCCCTCGGGAGCGCCGCGCGGACACCGCGGCGCCGCGCCTGGTCGCGAGCCGGACGCGCTCGCCGCGGATCGTCACCGAGGCCGCCGAGGCGCTTTCCGCGACGATCGTCCCGATGGGTTCCGCCGGGGCGAAGGTGGCGGCGGTCATCCGTGGCGAGGCCGACATCTACCTGCACGAGGGTGGCCAGTACGAGTGGGACTCGGCCGCTCCGGTCGCCGTCGCCCGGGCGGCCGGCCTGTACACGAGCCGGCTCGACGGATCGCCGCTGCGCTACAACCAGCCGGATCCGTACCTCCCCGACCTGATCGTGTGCGATCCGGCCTACACGGAACGGGTGCTGGCGGTCACCCGTGCCCGCCCGGCGGGAACAGGCGGCGCCGCACCGGCCTAGACGGGACCAACGCAGCCCATCAGTGCCGTGACCAGCCCGGTTCCGGCTCGGCACGAGGCACGCTGACACGCTCGCGGTATGCCGGTCCGATGGGGGAGTATCGGCCGATGGACCTGCCCGTGTCGCCGCCGGTGAAGCCGATGCTCGCCCGGGCCACAGCCAGGATCCCGCCCGGCATGCTGTACGAACCGAAGTGGGACGGGTTCCGCGCTCTGGTGTTCCGTGACGGCCCGGAGCTGGAGATCACCTCCCGCAACACCCGGCCGATGACCCGGTACTTCCCGGAGCTGGTCGCGGTTCTGCTGGCCGGGCTGCCGCAGCGGTGCGTGCTGGACGGCGAGATCGTTGTCGTCGGCCCCGACGGGCTCGACTTCGAGGAGCTCGCCCAGCGGGTGCACCCCGCGGCCAGCAGGGTCGACCGGCTCGCCCGCGAGACCCCGGTCTCCTTCGTGGCGTTCGATCTGCTCGCCCTCGGCGACGAGGCGCTCGTCGAGGAGCCGTTCGCGCGGCGGCGGGCGGCTCTGGAGGAGGTGCTGGCCGGTGAGACCGGCCCGTCGCATCCGTTTCCCCCGGCAGAGCCGACCGGGCCGGAGCAGGGGCCGGCAGCCGCCGGCGAGGAGCTCGAGAGCCCGGAGGCCGCGGCGCCTCGGCGCGTCCCGAGCAGGCTCTGTCTGACTCCGTCGACCAGCGACCCGGCTGTGGCCGAGGAGTGGTTCCACCGCTTCGAGGGCGCCGGGCTCGACGGACTCGTCGCCAAGCCGCCCGACGGGCACTACGAGCCGGACCGGCGCACGATGTTGAAGATCAAGCACGAGCGCACCGCGGACTGCGTGATCGCCGGCTACCGGCCGCACAAGAACGACCCGGACGCGGTGGGGTCGCTCCTGCTCGGGCTGTACGGCGAGCCGGCGGAGACCGGTGCGCCTGCCCTGCTGTCCGTCGGGGTGACCTCCGCCTTCCCGATGGCGCGTCGCCGGGAGCTGGTCCAGGAGCTCGCGGATCTCGTCACGCCGATCGCCTCGCACCCCTGGGCCCGGCCGGGTGCGCAGGACGGCGGTTCGGCGGCGGGGGCCGCCAGCGCAGCGGCCGCCGTACCGGACGCCACGCGGGCGACCCGGACTCCCTGGGACGCGGGGGAGAGCCGATGGGCTCGTGGCCGGGACCTGTCGTTCGTGCCGCTGCGGCCCGAACGGGTCGTCGAGGTGCGGTACGACCACCTGGAGGGCCCGAGGTTCCGGCACACGACGCAGTTCGTCCGGTTCCGGCCGGACCGTGATCCGCTCAGCTGCACCTACGCGCAGCTCGAGCGGCCGGTCAGCTTCGACATCACCGAGGTACTGGGCATCAGGCCGGGCTGACCCGGCGCAGCGGCAGGTCATTCGAGGCCCCGGTCGCCGGGGCTCCGCGGGCGGGCCCAGTCCGGCCCCCAGCTGGGCACCACGTCCGCCGGCGGGGCGCCCAGCACGGACGGCAGCCGGTCGTTGTTCGCCACGATGGCGGGGCTCGCCAGCCAGGCTCCGTAGGCCGACCGCTGTCGGGGCGTCATGGCCTCGACGGCGATCGGCTCGTTCCCGGGGCCGAGGAAGTCGTCCGCCGGGCCGGTGACGTAGCCGTCGGCGCGGGGGTCGCCGGTGTACACCCGGGTGGTGCCGCCGCCCGCGTCGACGCGGACCGGGCGGAGCGGGCTGCTACCCCGGTGGCGCCACAGCTGCGTCACCGAGGCCCGGTACTGCTCCTGCCAGCCCGGGAGGATGCGCAGGCCGACCCGCAGGGCGGCGAGGACGGCGCGGGATCGTTCCGTCGGCAGGGTCGCCGTGGCACGGCGGACGCGATCCTCGACGATCTCGACGGTCAGCCCCGTGCCGAGATTGACCAGCGTCCGCACGAGGCTGGTCACGTCGATCGACTTGGCGGTCTCGGCGAGGATGTCGAGCAGGACCGCGGTGCGCCGCCGGTGCTGTTCGAGGGCTGCCGCGTGGTCCCGCAGCTCCGCCTCGGCGGCGTCGATGAGCGCGGTGCCGAAGAAGGCGACGATCTCGTTCGCCTGGTGGTAGGCGAGCGTGCGCGGGCTCGCCGGGTAGTGCCCCGCCTCGGGCCGGTTGTAGCCACCGGTGCCCAGCCAGGCCTGCTCCTCGATGCGGGCGGCGGCGGTGATCGCGTCGGCGGCGAGCAGCGGAGCACTGGCCCCGCCCCGCAGGCTCTCCCGCAGCAGCGCCGCCCACTGGCCGGCCGCCAGGCCGAGGCCGGGGGCGTCGGGCCGTGACCTGTCGGGCGGCAGCGGTGAGGTGATCGCCGCGTGGAGGTCGTCCCGCCAGACGTGCAGGACCTGCCCGTAGGCCGCCCGCAGATGCGGGGAGATCCTGCCGGGCGGGCCGGCGGCTCCCATCTCGACGAGCCGCACCACGAACTGTCGTGCCGCGGCCGGGCTCGCCCGCTGTGCCGCCGCCCCACCCGCCGCGGCGACCAGCGCCGCGCGGGCGGGTTCCAGCGCCTCGGACCAGGAGTCACCAGGTGGCCGCAGTCCTTTGGGCAGCTCGGTGACCAGCCGGGACGCGTGCAGCAGGTGAGGGAGGTGCCGGCTCGCGAAGGACGGTGCGAGCCGCGGCTCCGCCGCGATCGCCCGGAGCAGCGTGGCTGAGTACTCCCGGTGGGCGGCGCGGGCGGACCAGGGACCTGAGCGCATGCCGCCGCGCGGTCCGGTGAGCAGACCGACGTCGCGCAGCGGACCGCGTGCGGTGCCGAACATCAGAGCGCCGAGGCGCTCCAGCAGCTGCGGCGAGAACTGCCCGTGCCCGAGCAGGGGCCCGAGCAGCGAGGTCTCGACCTGGCCGGCTCGCCCCTGCCGGCTGAACCTGCCCAGCCACGCATCGCTCAGCACACGCACCCGGCTGTAGGTGGCGAGGCCGCGCCCCAGGACCTCCGCGGCCTGTGCTGGTCGGGCCCGCGCCGGGCCGGCCGGGTCGAACAGGTGGTGCAGCAGCACGGCGAGACCAGTCGGCCCGAGACGGTCGTAGAAGCCGGCGACGAAGCCGGGATCGTCGGCTCGGCGGTCCAGGACGGCGATCGTGTCGGTGAGCCGGTCGCGGTCCCGGTGATCGGGGCCGGGGCGGGCCAGCCGCTCGGCCAGCGCCCGCCCCGCGGCCGTCGCCGTCGCCGTCGCCGTGGCCGTCGCTGTGGCCGCGGTCTGGTCGGAGGCCTCGTGCCCGCCGGCTGTTGCCCACCGGACCGACGTCGCCGTCGCGCCCGTCGCGCCCGTCGCGCCCGGCGCCTCGGGATCGGCCGCCTGCGCGAGAACCAGGCGGCGGTGAAGGGCTGCCACCTCACGTTCGGCCCAGGTGCCAGTGGCGCGCAGCCGCGCCGGCGCGCCGGCGGCGAGTGGCACGGCGTCGACGTGGGCGTGGGCGGCAAGGGCGCGTTCCTGCGTACGCAGCTTCTGGTGGAGCTTCGTCATCGCGGTGACCATTCTCTGCAGCGTTGCCGGATCGACGACGACACGTTCAGGTGGCCCGGGCACGGTGCGCCTCGCGTCGACTACCGCTGGCCGGCCCGCGGCGCGGGCGCCGGGCCGGGATGGCGGGCCCGTGGATCATCGTGGGCGACCCGCACGGGCTCGCTGAGGAGCAGGTGCCGGCAGGCATCCGCCCAGGAGTCAAGGGCGCCGAGGGCGGCTGCCCGCTGACCGGCGGCCCCCCGCCACCAGTCGTCCGCCGCGGGACCCGCCCAGCCGCCCGCGTCGGCTTCGGCGAACAGCGCGCCGAAGGCCTCGGCCAGCTCGTGGCGTTCGGCCACCACCGCGGCCAGCGCGGCCTCGACTGCCTGCCGGAAGCGGTTCGGCGCGGACCCGGGGAGCGGCGTCACCTGCGTCACGGGAGAGTTCGCAGGAGTGCGGTTCGGGCCGGTGACGTTCGAGGTGTCGGCATGGGCGGTTCCGTCCCGTCAGGTCCGGAGGCGGGCGTCGCCGGTGCGGGCTGACGTCCGGCCCCTGAGGTCGGAACCGACGCTAGCCGCGGCTACCTGTGGTCAGCCCCGCGCGCACCGGCCTGTGGACAACCCGATGTCGTGCGGACCGGCGGCCAGGGCCGAGAGCCGGATCAGCGGCCGAACCGGAGGAACAGGGAGCCGTCCTCCTCGAGAACGTGCAGGAGCCGCAGGTGCTGCGGCGCCGTCCAGGACGCTCCGGCCATCATCCCGAGGCGCGCCGGCCCGGCCAGGACCGGCGCGAGCGTCACGCACACCTCGTCGAGGAGCCCGGCCCGGGCAAGCTGGGAGTGCAGAGTCGGACCGCCCTCGGTCAGGACGCGCAGCAGCCCGCGCTCGGCGAGCGCGGCGAGCACGGCAGCCGGCTCGACGGTCCGCTCGCCGCAGGACACGACGTCCGCGACGGGCTCCAGCGTGCGGCGCAGTTCGATCGGCGCTGCCTCGCAGGTCAGCAGCAGCGGGCGGACCGCACCGCCGAACAGACGAGCGTCCGGGTCGAGGTCGAGCCGGCCGCTGACGACCGCGACCGGCGGGATCGGTGCGAGCCCGGCCGCGACGCGGATCTCCTGGCGAGCTGCCGGGACGGGCACCGGGCCGTAGTCCTCGGTCCGGACCGTGCCGGCACCGACGAGCACCACATCGGCCAGCCAGCGCAGGGCGCGGAACACACGGAGATCTGCCGGGCCACCCAGGCCGCCCGACCGGCCGTCGATCTCGATGGCCCCGTCGACGGAGGCCACGAAGTTGGACCTGATGTGCGGTATCCCTGCCGTCAGCTCGGGCAGGCCGTAGGCGATATCAAGATCGACCTCGGTGTAGCCGGCCGCACCGGCGGGATCCACGTGCGCGTTCCTGGACGAGTCAGAGGGAACAGAAACGTCCGTGGACAGAAGAACGCGCATCTCCACGACTCTATCGGCCGCCGGCCCCCGGCCGTCGGCCGTCGCGCCGGCGCGGCCGGCCCGCGACGGCGATCGACCGGCTGGCCGCGCCGCGCATCTGCCGCGGACGGCAACCGCCGCGGTCGTCCGCGCGCCTGCCAGGATGGGACCGTGAACACGTACGTGGTGCTTCTGATCGGTGTTCTGCTCGTCAGCCTCGCCGGGCTCGGCCTGCTCTACCGCGGCCTGACCCGGGCGGCGGACCGCCGCCGGTCCGGCCGCTGACCGGACCAGCGCGGGCTGGCCGGACCGCGGGCACGGTCAGCGTGCTGGCAGCAGCCGGACCACGACGACGGACTCGCCCTCCAGCTCGACCCGGCCCGGCATGTACGTGAACCCGGGGCTGGAGGCTGCCGGGGCGTCGAACGGCACCCCCTCCACCGGAACCGACTGCCGGTCGGCGGCGAGATTGCACACCACGGCGACGTCACCGGCACCGGAGAGCCGGCGCAGCACGAACCACCGTGCCTGCTCGTCGAACGAGCAGCTGACCGAGGCCAGCGTCGGGTCACTGAGCTGGGGCAGCCGGCGGCGCAGGCTGATCAGACGGCGGTGCCAGTCGAACAGGGAGGCGTGGTCGGGCAGGTCCCGCTCGCTCCAGTCCAGCCGGGAGCGCTCGAACGTCGCCGGGTCCTGTGGGTCGGGGACGTCGTCGGGTCCCCAGCCGTGCGCGGCGAACTCCCCGCGCCGCCCGTTGCGCACGGCCTCGGCGAGGCCGGGGTCGGTGTGGTCGGTGAAGTACTGCCAGGGCGTGGTCGCGCCCCACTCCTCGCCCATGAACAGCATCGGCGTGAACGGCGCCGTCAGCAGCAGCGCGGCACCGATCCGCAGCTGGCCGGCGCTCAGCGTCGCCTGGGCCCGGTCTCCGGTCGCCCGGTTGCCGACCTGGTCGTGGTTCTGCAGGAACGTGACGAACCGGTAGGCGGGTGTCCGGGGCGGCACGGGACGCCCGTGGGAGCGGCCGCGGAACGTCGAGTAGCCACCGTCGTGCACGAACGCCGACGTCAGGGCCTTGCTGAGGGTTTCGAACGAGCCGAAATCGCCGTAGTAGCCCTGCCGTTCCCCGGACAGCGCGGCCCACAGCGCGTGGTGGATGTCGTCGGCCCACTGGCCGTCCAGCCCGTGCCCGCCGGCTTCCGGGGCAGTGATCATCCGTGGGTCGTTCATGTCGGACTCGGCCACCGCGAACAGCGGGCGGCGCTGTTGGGTGCCCAGCCGGTGCACCGCGTCGGAGATCTCCTCCAGCAGGTGCCGGGCCCGGTTGTCGACGAAGGCGTGCACGGCGTCGAGCCTCAGGCCGTCGCAGTGGTAGTCCCGCAGCCAGGCGAGGGCGCTGTCGATGACGAACGCGCGGACCTCGTCCGAGCCGGGGGTGTCCAGGTTCACCGCCGGGCCCCACGGGGTGCTGTACCGGTCGGTGAAGTAGGGCCCGAAGCGGCCGAGGTAGTTCCCGTCCGGGCCGAGGTGGTTGTAGACCACGTCCATGATCACACCGAGGCCGCGGTGATGGGCGGCGTCCACGAAACGCTTCAGCCCGTCCGGCCCCCCGTACGGCTCGTGCACGGCGAACAGGCCGACCCCGTCGTAACCCCAGCCGTGCCGTCCCGGGAAGGCGTTCACGGGCAGCAGCTCGACCAGGTCGACCCCCAGGTCCACCAGGTGGTCGAGGCGCTCGATGGCCGCGTCGAAGGTTCCCTGCGGCGTGAAGGTACCGACGTGCAGCTCGTAGAGCACGCTGCCGGACAGCGGAACGCCGTGCCAGTGAACATCCGTCCACGGGAAGCGGGCATGGTCGACGAACCGGGAGCGGCCGTGCACCCCGTGCGGCTGCCGGGCGGAGCGTGGGTCGGGCAGCTCCTCGCCGCCGTCGAGGAGGTAGGCGTAGTCGGCTCCGTGCCGGGCCGCCGGCACCTCGACGGACCACCAGCCGCCGGCGGTGCCGGTCATCTCGTGCACGGTGTCCTGCCCGGAGCCGGCGCTGGTCGCGCCGTCCGCGATGACCAGGCTGACTGTCTTCGCGGCGGGTGCCCACACCCGGAAGGAAGTCATGTGTCCTGTCTACCGGTAGCAGCTCGTCCCGGAACGTTCTTCGGCCCGGGTCTGGTTTCGGAGTACCCGCCGGCCTGCACACGGCGGGTACCCGCGCGGGGCCGCCGACGACACGGCGGCACTCTCAGGGGGTGCGGATCAGCAGGCTGACAGGGAAGTCGCGCAGCAGCCGCAGGACGTAGGCCGTCCCCCCGTCGTGCCGTCGGCCGGTCAGGACGTCCGCCCAGCGGCCTTCGGGAAGGGTCACGGTCGTGTCGCGCCAGCCGCCGCCCCGCCGCAGGCCCAGAACGAGCCGCGGCACCACCGTCACCACCGACTCGGTGCGGCAGAAGGCGACGACGTGCTCGGCGGCCGAACCGGAAGCCCACAGCGGCCGGTAGGTGCCCTGCTCCCCGAACCACTCCGGGTGATCCCGCCGCACCCGCAGCGACCGCGCCACCACGAGCAGCTTCGCCGCGCCGGAGTCGTCGAGCACCGGCGGGCGCCGCGGCGCCGCCAGCTCCGAGCCGGGTTCCACCCCGAGCTCGGTGAGCATCTTCGCCCGCTCGCCGAAGTTGACCGGCCGGCGGTTGTCCGGGTCCACCAGGGAGTGATCCCACAGCTCCTGCCCCTGGTAGACGTCGGGGACGCCGGGCATCGTGAGCTGCAGCAGCTTCTGCGCCAGGCTGTTCTGCCGGCCGAGCTCGACCAGGGTGGCCACGTAGGTGTCCAGCGCGCCGACGAACTCCTCGTCCTCCAGCGCGCTCTCGATGTAGTTGGTCAGCGCCGCCTCGTAGGCGGGATCGGTGTCCGCCCAGGTCGTGAAGAGCTTCGCCTCCCGCACGGCCTTGACCATGTACTGACTGACCCGCTCGGCCGAGATCGGCCAGGCGCCCACCAGGGTCTGCGCCAGCAGGTACATCGTGACCGGGTCGGGCCAGCCCGCCTCCGGGTCGGCGTGCCGCTCACCGAACCGGGTCAGCCGGCGCAGGATGTCGGCCCAGCCACGCGGGTCCTCCGACAGCACGGCGAGCCGGGCGCGGACGTCCTCGGAGCGCTTGGTGTCGTGCGTGGACAGCGTGGTCATGGTCAGCGGCCACGCCCGCTGGGTGGTGATGTTGGCTTCGTGGAACTCGTTGACGGCGCTGCGGGGGTGGCCCGTCGGGTAGGCCGGGTAGTCACCCGGGGCACCGCCGACCTCGTTGAGCGCGACCATCGGGACGTACCGGTAGAAGGCGGTGTCCTCGATGCCCTTGGCCATCACCGGCCCGCAGGTCTGCTGGAAGCGCACCACGAACTCGGACGGACCGGCGAGCGCGAGGTCCTCGATCAGGTCGATCTCGCTGGCCCGGCCCGGCAGCGCCAGCCGGGCCTGCTCGCACGCGCGGACGACGTGGCCGCGGGCCTCCAGGCTGGGTGTGCCGTCCGGCCGGATGTAGGCGCGGTACACCTCGAAGGCGGCGAGCACCTCGCGCAGCGCCTCGCGCAGGCCGGCCCGGGTGAGGTCGGCCCGGTCGCGCCGCGCCTCGGCCAGCGCCAGCCCGGTCAGGCGGTCGACCTCGGGCCGCAGGACGGTGGTGAGGACGTCCATCTTCGCCGCTCGGGCGACCGGCGCGAAGTCAGGCGAGCGCCCGCTGACCTCGGTGTAGAGCGCGGCCAACGGGCGGGCGGACACCGGGTCGAGGAAGAGCCGGGTGATCCGGTTCAGCGTCTCGTAGCCGGTGGTGCCGTCGCAGGCCCAGCTGTCGGGCAGGGCCTCCTCGCGTTCGATGATCTTCTCGACGATCGTCCACACGCCGCCGGTGGCGTCCGCGAGCTGGCGCAGGTACTCTTCCGGGTCGGCCAGGCCGTCCGGGTGGTCGATGCGCAGCCCTTCCAGGTTGCCGGAGCGGACCTGCTCGATCAGCAGCCGGTGGGTGGCGGCGAAGACGTCCGGGTCCTCCTGGCGCAGGCCGGCCAGCGACGGGATGTCGAAGAAACGGCGGTAGTTGAGCTCCGTCCCGCCGACGCGCCACCAGCACAGCCGGTAGTACTGCGCGTCCAGGGTGGCCGCGACGTCGGCCGGGTCGGCGGTGCCCGCGGCGACCGGGAGCACGTGGTCGTAGTAGACGATCACCCACTCGCCGTCCTCGTCCTGCTCGACGGTGATCTCGTCGGCGGCGAGGCTGTCCGCGAGCGACTGGCCGAGCAGCGGCAGCAGCACCCGGCCCGGGTTGTCCGGGGAGTCCCAGTCGATGTCGAACCAGGAGGCGTAGGGGGAGTCCGGCCCCTCGCGCAGCACGGACCACCAGGCGGTGTTCGTCGTGCCGGGGGCCAGCACTGCCATGTGGTTGGGCACGACGTCCGCGACGATCCCGAGCCCGGCGCGCCGGGCCGCGGCCACCAGCCGGCGCAGGCCGCCGAGGCCGCCGAGCTCCGGGCTGATCTGGCTGTGGTCGACGACGTCGTAGCCGTGCGTCGACCCGGGCGCCGCCTCCAGGATGGGCGACAGGTACAGGTGGGAGACCCCGAGCCCCGCCAGGTATGGAATGATCACGGCGGCGTCGGTGAACGAGAACTCCAGGTGCAGCTGGAGCCGGTAGGTCCCGCTCGGGACGACCCGGAGCTCGCCGCCGCCCAGCTCCTCCCGGCCCGCGCCCGGGGCGCCCTCCCGGCGGCGGTCGGCAGGCGGGTGGCGGTCGGGGCCGCCGGGCCGGTCAGCTGACACGGCGCAGCACGAGGGTGGCGCGGGCATCGACCTCGAGCGGGTCCTCGGCCTTGATCAGTCGCTCGATGTCGATGGCGCCGAGATCGGTGCCACCGAGCATCGCCGCGATCTCGGCGCTGGACGAGCGCGTGTCCACGATGATCTCCCAGGTGGTGCCGAAGTTGGCCGGTGGTGCCAGGAACCGGATCGGTTCGTGGTGGGCGTTGAAGAACAGCAGGAAGGAGTCGTCGACGATCGCCTCGCCGAGCGCGTTGGGGTCCGGGATGCCGTGCCCGTTGAGATAGCAGCCGAGCGAGCGCGCCGTGCCGGACTCCCAGTCGGTGTCGGACATCTCGTTACCGTCAGGACGAAGCCAGACTATGTCCTTGGCGGCCACCTCGACGGCTTCCGCGCCGTCGGGCGACCCACCTGAGTTGTCCTCTCCACCGGCCGAGCCGCGGATCGACTCGCCCTGGAAGAACCGCCGCCGCCGGAACACCGGGTGTGCCCTGCGCAGGTGGGCGACCTGGGCGGTGAACTCGATCAGGTCGGCGTTGCGCTCGGCGTCGGACCAGTCCAGCCAGGAGATCGGGTTGTCCTGGCAGTAGGCGTTGTTGTTGCCGCCCTGGGTGCGGCCCATCTCGTCGCCCGCCACCAGCATGGGCACGCCCTGCGAGAGCAGCAGGGTGGCGAGCAGGTTGCGGGCCTGGGCGTTGCGCAGCCGGGTGATCGCCGGGTCGTCGCTGGGACCCTCCACCCCGCAGTTCCAGGAGCGGTTGTCGTCCGAGCCGTCCCGGTTCTCCTCGCCGTTCGCCTCGTTGTGCTTGTCGTTGTAGGAGACGAGGTCACGCAGGGTGAAGCCGTCGTGGGCGGTGACGAAGTTGATCGACGCGTAGGGCCGCCGCCCGTCGTTCTCGTACAGGTCCGAGGAGCCGGTCAGGCGGGAGGCGAACTCGGCGATGCCGTGGTCCTGCCCGCGCCAGAAGTCGCGGACGGTGTCGCGGTACTGCCCGTTCCACTCCGTCCACAGCGGCGGGAAGTTGCCCACCTGGTAGCCGCCCTCGCCGAGGTCCCACGGCTCGGCGATCAGCTTCACCTGGGAGACGACCGGGTCCTGCTGGACCAGGTCGAAGAACGACGACAGCCGGTCGACGTCGTAGAACTCGCGGGCCAGGGTGGCGGCGAGGTCGAAACGGAAGCCGTCCACATGCATCTCGGTGACCCAGTAGCGCAGCGAGTCCATGATCAGCTGCAGGACGTGCGGGTGCCGCACCCGCATGCTGTTCCCGGTCCCCGTGTAGTCCATGTAGTACTGCGGGTCGTCGTCGACCAGCCGGTAGTAGGCGGCGTTGTCGATGCCCCGGAAGGACAGCATCGGGCCCATGTGGTTGCCCTCGGCCGTGTGGTTGTAGACCACGTCGAGGATCACCTCGATGCCGGCCTCGTGCAGGTTGCGGACCATGCCCTTGAACTCCTGCACCTGCCGCCCGTCACCGCCCGCGGACGAGTAGCCGTTGTGCGGGGCGAGGAAGGCGATGGAGTTGTAGCCCCAGTAGTTGCGCAGGTTGCGGCTCACCAGGTGCTCGTCGTGGACGAACTGGTGCACCGGCAGCAGCTCGATCGCGGTCACGCCCAGGCGGTGGTAGTGGTCGATCATCATGGGGTGCGCCACGCCCGCGTAGGTGCCGCGGTATTCCTCGGGCAGGCCCTCGTGGCGCATGGTCAGGCCCCGCACGTGCGCCTCGTAGATGATCGTCTCGTTGTACGGGCGGCGCGGGGGGCGGTCGCCGTTCCAGTCGAAGAACGGGCTGATCACCACCGACTTCATCATGTGCGGTGCGGAGTCGGCGGTGTTCACGCTCTCCGGGTCGCCGAAGTTGTAGCCGAAGACGGCCTGGTCCCAGTCGATCTCGCCGTCGACGGCCTTGGCGTACGGGTCGAGAAGAAGCTTGTTGGGGTTGCACCGGTGCCCCTGTGCGGGATCATGGGGTCCGTGGACGCGGTAGCCGTACCGCTGTCCGGGCAGCACGGTGGGTAGATAGGCATGCCAGACGAAGGCGTCGCGCTCGCGCATCTCGATCCTGCGCTCGGCTCCCGAGGGGTCGAACAGACAGAGTTCCACGCGCTCGGCGACCTCCGAGAAGATCGCGAAATTGGTACCCGACCCGTCAAAGGTGGCGCCGAGGGGATAAGGGCTGCCTGGCCAGACCTGGGACATACGCACGAAGCCTACGGCTCGGCACCCCCGCCCGGCCTGGGGGCGCGCGAAGCGCGGGCGGCTGTTGGCTGCAGCTATTGAGTTCTGATAGATCGTTGGAGTTCCGACCGCGGGGAGGTGCCATGGCGGACGAGGTCGTCTGGGTCGTCGTGGCGGGTGTGCTCCTGGTCGGGGAACTGTTCACCCTGGACCTGATACTGATCATGTTCGCGCTTGCGGCGCTGGTCAGTGCGGGCCTCGCGGTCGCGGGCGCCGACCTGATCGTGCAGATCGTGGCCTTCGCCGGGGTTTCGGTCGGGCTCACCGCCGGCCTGCGCCCGGTCGCCCGCCGCCATCTGACCCGCGGCCCGCTGCTGCGGACCGGGACGGACGCGCTGGTCGGCGCCCCCGCCGTCGTCGTCGAGCGGGTCGACGGGGCGGACGGCAGGGTCCGGCTGGCCGGCGAGATCTGGTCCGCGAGACCCTTCCCGGAGGCGGAGGTACTGGACGTCGGCACCGCCGTCCGGGTGCTGCGCGTCGACGGCGCGCATGTGATCGTGCACCGCGCGGAGGGGATCCCGCCTCCCAGCGGGTAGGACGGCGCGCCGGGGAGCGGGACCTCGGCCATAACCAAGGAGTGAAGATGGGCGGAGTCATCGCCGCCGGGGTGGCGGCGCTGGTGGTCCTGATCTTCCTGATCCGGTCCGTGCGGATCGTTCCGCAGGCGCGCGCGATGGTGGTCGAGCGCCTCGGCCGCTACCACCGCACGCTGACCCCGGGCCTGGCGATCGTGGTCCCGATCGTCGACCGGATCCGGGAGCGCATCGACCTGCGTGAGCAGGTGGTGAGCTTCCCGCCGCAGCCGGTCATCACCGAGGACAACCTCGTCGTGGGTATCGACACCGTCATCTACTTCCAGGTGACCGACCCGCGGGCGGCAACCTACGAGATCGCCGACTTCATCCGGGCGATCGAGCAGCTGACCGTCACCACCCTGCGCAACGTCATCGGCGGGATGAACCTGGAGGGGACCCTCACCTCCCGGGACCAGATCAACGGGCAGCTGCGCGGGGTCCTGGACGACGCGACGGGGCGGTGGGGCATCCGGGTGAACCGGGTCGAGCTCAAGGCGATCGACCCGCCGCGCTCCATCCAGGACTCGATGGAGAAGCAGATGCGCGCCGAGCGGGACCGGCGGGCCGCGATCCTGACGGCGGAGGGCGTGAAGGCCAGCGAGATCCTGCGGGCCGAGGGCGAGAAACAGGCCGCGATCCTGCGGGCCGAAGGCCACCGGGAGGCCCAGATCCTCGCCGCCGAGGGCGAGGCCAAGGCGATCGGGACCGTGTTCGGCGCCATTCACGAGGGCGACCCGGACCAGAAGCTCCTCGCCTACCAGTACCTGCAGATGCTGCCACGGCTGGCCCAGGGGCAGGCCAGCAAGCTGTGGATCGTGCCCAGCGAACTGACCTCCGCGCTGGGTGGCCTCGCCGGGCCCGGCGGGCTGTTCGACGTCGAAGGCCGGGCCGGCCGCCAGAGCGGGCGCGACGGCGCCGTCGACGGCGACGGCGAACGCGGCAGCCAGCGCGGCGGTGAGGGTGGACGCGAGGGCGGCGGGGGCCGGCCGGGTGGCGGGGACGGGAGCTGGCCCGCCGCTCCCGTCTGAGCCTCACCTGAAAGAACCAGTCCCTCGGTGGGGTGGGGGACACCACATGTGGCACCAGGGGAGGAGAGAGGTCTAGTCCTGGCCCGCTGGTCATGGCACGATCGACTGGTATCTGACGGGTCCGATGTGGCGAGCCGCAGGGGAAGGCGTTCCTCGTCGACGGAGGTCCCGCGTGGTGGCAATGTCATCGACAGCTCGTGAGCTGTCATCCGGCTCGTCGTCCTTCGCCGTGCCGGGCAAGCTGGCGGTTCTCGCGTGCCCGCCAGCGCTGTGCCCGCACCTGGAGTTCGCCGTGTCCGGAGCCCTGACCGCCCCGGTCTCCCTGACCTGGACGGCACAGCCGGGCCATCCCGGCTTCCTGTATGCCGGTCTGGAATGGCGCGCCGTTCCGGGGACGGCGGGCCGGCTGGCCTCCGTCCTGCGCCGGCTGGGGCATGTGACCTTCGAGACCGTCGAGGGTCCTTCGCCGGGCTGTGACGCCGAGCGGTACTCGTTCACCCCCGAGCTGGGTCTGCACCGCGCCGCGATCGCCGCCAACGGGGACGTCGTGGTCGGCGAGGTCGCCCTGCTCGCCCTGCTCGAACGCGGTGAGGCGCGGGAGACCCTCTCCCGAGGCCTGCACCGCCTGCTCGGCACCGCCTGGGACGACGTCCTGGAACCGCTGCGGCGAGGGGCTCACGGCGCTCCCGTGACCTGGCTGCGGCGCACCGGGTGACGTCTCCGCACAGTTTGCTGAGCGCCCGCTCAGCTGTCTGTGGTCAAGCCCACACTGTGTTCGCGTGGGTCGGACGGGCACATACCCCCGGGGTCGTGCGTTGTGGGTTGCGCACGACGAGAGCACAACCATTCTGGGAGAACTCAGTGGCCACCGATTACGACACCCCCCGTACCACGGAACTCGAGGACTCCGAGCAGAGCCTGGAGGCCCTCAAGGCCCGGCGGGCGGACGCGGCGGCCGACCTCGGTGACGATGTCGATCCGTTCGAGACCGAGCTCGGCCTGCCCGGCGCCGACCTGTCCGGAGAGGAGCTGACCGTCCGTGTCCTGCCGCGGCAGGCGGACGAGTTCACCTGCACGAGCTGCTACCTCGTCCACCACCGCAGCCAGCTCTACGACGCCCGGCGCATGGTCTGCCGGGACTGCGCCGCCTGAAACCCGGCGCCCAGCACCACCGCGGTGCGAACCAGGCGGTACCGCGGTCTCCTGCTCCCCTGCCCGGGGAGGTCAGGACGGTGTCCGCACGCCTGCCTCACGCATCCGGGCGACCGCGCGTTCGCGGTCGCCCTCGGTCAGTTCGACGAAGCGGGTGAGCGCCAGGGGGACGACGACGTCCAGCCCCTGGGCCCGCGCGTCGAGCGCGGTCTCGAGCACGCAGTAGTCACCCGCGAGGCCGACCACGACCACGCTGGCCACCGAGCCCGCGGCCAGCCGCTCGCCGAGCACCGTCGAGGACCGCGCACCCGACTGCGGGTCCCGCACGGAGAAGCCCGAGTAGCCGTCCGCGCCGTCGACGCCCTTGCGGATGACCTCCCCGGCGATCGTCATGCCGGGGTGGAAGTCTGCGCCGGGCGTGTCGCGTACGCAGTGGGGCGGCCACGGCCCGCCCTCGGTCACGAAGTGCGGCGTCGACGGGGGATGCCAGTCCTGGGTGTAGTAGACCGGGGAGCCGGCCTCCGTCGCGGCCGCGATCTCAGCGTTCACCCCGTCGACGATCTCCTCGCCGCCGCCGACGTAGAGGCTGCCGCCGGCTGCCGCGAAGTCGTTCTGCATGTCGATCACCAGCAGCGCCACGCCGGGGCCGTACCGGGCATGGGCATGGCCGTCCGTGACCGTGGCGGCCTGGTCCCCAGGCCGGCTCGCTCCGTGCGGGCCGGTCCGTTCCGCCGCGCCCTCGGCCGAGCTGCTTCCCACGATGCCTCCCGACATCCACGATGGTCACTTCGGGCCCGCGTGGCCACCCGGTCGGCGCCCCGCGCCGCGGCGTGTCGTCGGGAATGCCCGCCCCTGCCCCACTGTAGGTTGCGGGCGTGCGCAGCCGCGACTACGGACCCGACATCCTGGCCCAGGCCAGGGCACGGGTACCCAGACAGCCACGGGTGGTCGAGATCGAGCCGGACCTCGTCGTCGAGGACGCTGACTCCGGGTACTGCGGCGCGGTCGTCGGCGTCGAGGCCGGCGGGGTGATGCTCGAGGACCGGAAGGGGCGCCGCCGGGTCTTCCCCCTCGTCCCGGGCGCCTTCCTGCTGGACGGCGAGCGGGTCACACTCACCCGCCCCCGGCCCGCCACCCCGTCCGCGCCCCGGCGAACCGCCTCGGGCTCCCTCGCCGTGCCAGGTGCGCCCGCCCGCGTCGCGCGTGCCAGCCGCATCTACGTCGAGGGCCTGCACGACGCCGCCCTCGTCGAACGGGTCTGGGGCGATGACCTGCGGATCGAGGGTGTCGTCGTGGAGCCGCTGAACGGCGTCGACGACCTCCCCGAGATCGTCCGCGGTTTCCGGCCGCAGTCGGGGCGCCGGCTCGGCGTCCTCGTCGACCACCTCGTTCCCGGGTCCAAGGAGAGCCGGATCGCTGCTGCCGCTGCTGGCGAGCACGTTCTCGTGACCGGTCATCCCTACATCGACATCTGGCAGGCGGTGAAGCCGACCTCGGTCGGGATCCGGGCCTGGCCGCAGGTGCCGCGGGGCCAGGCCTGGAAGGAGGGCGTCTGCGCGGCCCTGGGCGTCAGCGAGCCGGCCGAGATGTGGCGCCGGGTGCTCGCGGCGGTCGACTCGTACTCCGACCTCGAACCCGGCCTGCTGAGGGCCGTCGAGGAGCTGATCGATTTCGTGACCGCGACCTGACGGAGAGTGGTGCGGCGATCCGAGGCGGCCTGGACGGACGTATATGGTTACGTACGGCCATTCCAGGCTCTTCGGCGCGAAGGTCACTTCGGTCGCTGGTCACTTCGGGTTGCTGGTCGTCCCGGTCCCCTGGTCGCGTGGATCATGTGCGTGGATCCTGCGGTGCTGTGGTCTCTGGTTCGCCGAGGTCCCGGCCGACGCACCGAGGCACGGGGTCCGGTGCCTGACCGCATCCCGGTCGCCGGTGTCTGACCCGCGCCCGGGCCCGTCGATGCCTGGATTGGCCAGGCCCGGAGGGGGGCGGAGGAGAAGCGGGGGCGCCATGCCCAGGAGCACGCCCAGGAGGGTGTCGCCCTACGCGCTACTCGCGGCCGCGGCGCTCCTGGCCATTGCCGTGGCCGTGAGCGGCATGGTGATCTGGCCCGGCGGGGCCGAGTCCGACGGGGCCAGGCGGCCTGCCACCGGGGTAACCGCGGAGGCGGACCCCCACGCCCTGGCCGGGCGAACGGTGGTCATCGACCCCGGTCACAACGGCGGGAACAGCGGCGATCCCACGGCCATCAGCCGGCTCGTCGACGCCGGCGGTTTCCGCAAGGAATGCGACGCCGTGGGTGCCGAGACCACGGACGGGTACGCGGAGCACGCCTTCACTTTCGACGTGGCGGTCCGCGCCGCCGAGGAACTGCGCACGCGGGGCGCAACGGTGATCCTCACCCGCAACGACGACCAGGGCGTCGGGCCCTGCGTCGACGAACGGGCCCGCATCGGCAACGACTCCGGTGCCGACGCCGTGGTGTCCGTGCATGCCGACGGTGGGCCGCCACAGGGTAGCGGATTCCACGTCATCGCTCCGGCGGCGAGCCCAGACGGAGGCAACGGCGGCATCCTGCGCGCGTCGGGGCGGCTCGCTGACCTGCTCCGGGAGGCATTCGGGTCGGCGACCGGCCAGCCGCCGGCCGACTACCTCGGCGAGGACGGGATCACGGTGCGGGCCGACCTGGCCGGCCTGAACCTCTCCCGTGTGCCGAAGGTCTTTCTCGAATGCGGCAACATGCGCAACCCCGGTGACGCCGCGCGGATCCGCGACCCCGCCTGGCGCCAGCAGGCGGCGGCGGGTCTCGCCCAGGGAATCGTCGCCTTTCTGACCGACGACGGGCCCCACGACGGGGGCGCTGCCAGCGGTGGCAGTGGCAGCTCGGGGGCCTCCGCCTCGCCTGGCAGCTGACCTGCCTGACGGAATCCTGCCCTCATCCGGCGCCAACTACGACAAAAGGCCGTTCCTCCATGAGGACGGCCTTCTGCTTCTTCGCTACGGGTGGGCGATACTGGGATTGAACCAGTGACCTCTACCGTGTCAACTGAGCGCGACCCGTCCGACACGGACTGATCGGCCGTCCTGGTGACGCCAGAGCAGGCATCGAGGGTCTCTGGCGTCCCGCCCCGTCTCGCCGGATCTCGCTTGTTGCGGCGCGTCCCGTTCGCGCTTTCGCTCGCACCGCAGCGCGCCCCGCCGCACCCCCGTCGGCGCGCCGGAAGATCCACCTGTGGTGCGGTTGGCTAACGCTGCCCGCCCACCGTGGGTCGCCCGGTGGGCACGGATGATCCTTCTGTTGCGTTACTGGTCATGCTGGTGTTGATCCATGGAGGGGGCGCAGATGTCAGCAGAAGCCATCGCGGGGGGTCATGTCGGGGAGGATGGGCCAGTGACAGATGCTGCCCCGGACCCTACGGCGGAGTGGTGGACGACAACCGACGTTGCGGCGTACCTCGGAGTGGGCGTGCCCACAGTGAGCGCCTATCGCTCACGCGGCCAGATGCCGCTCCCGGACCAGACGATCGGACGAACTCACGTGTGGCGCCCCGAACGGATCGTGGCCTGGCGCCATCCTGAGCCGGTTGGACCGGAAGGAGGGACTCCGTCATGGGGTTCGGCCGTCCCGGACGAGGGGTCGCGCTGGATCGTCCACGGGAAGAGGTCGCTCTACGAGAACGAGTGGGTTCGTCTCGGGCTCACTGACGTCGAACTGCCCGACGGCGAGCGCTACGAGCATCACGTGGTGTGGATGCCATCCGCCGCAATGACAGCGATGCTTAACGATGAGGGCACCCACGTCCTTCTGATGTGGCGCCACCGATTCGTGCCTGACGTGTGGAACTGGGAAATGCCGGGCGGGATCGTGGAAGAGGGCGAGGATCCCGCAGTAACCGCCGCGCGGGAGATCGAGGAAGAAACCGGATACCGGCCGCGCAGCCTCGAATATCTGGTGACCTTCGAGCCTATGATTGGAATGCTTCAGAGTCCGCATCACGTCTTTCTTGGGCGCGGTGCACAGAAGATCGGTGAACCGTCGGAGAAGACTGAGATGCAGCGGATGGATTGGGTACCCATGGCTGCAGTTCCCTCCCTCATTAAGGGGGGGAAGGTCCTGAATTCCGGCACCCTCGTGGCACTTCTCCACGTGCTGGCAATCAGCGGACCGAACGCTAAGCGTGAAGCAGGCGCGTGATCCTCGCGCGCTGACGCGCCGATGACGTCTTGCGGGCAAGCTCATCGGCCTTTGCTGCCTCTACTTTTGCTGCGTCCACGTGGCCCTGGACCGACAGGGCAAGGGCAAGATCGCATCGCAGTCCGGCAGCGGCGCGGGTAAAGCTGGGGTCAAGCCGCGTGACGGCGCTGCTGAGGTCCTCAACCGCCTCAGCAGCGCCGAGCCGTGCGAGCGTGTGACCCCGCCACCGCGCAAGGTGTACGTCGTCCAGAAAGACGTACGGCAGGCGTTCACCCCCGGGGCCGGGTAGGTGATGGGCCGCCATGTCGAGTGCCGCGCGCGCCTGGCGCTCTTCGCCGCAGGCCGCTAGGGCTTCAGCCTCAGCCGCCCACAGCCATGATGCGAGAGTTTCCGGAATTGCTCCGGATACCTCCATCCGAGCGTGTTGCATCAACGCCACGGCGGCTTTTGGCTGGTCTGCGTCAAGCAGGATGTATCCCTGTTGTGCGGTGACGTGGCCGAGTGCGGCCAGGTCACCGCTTTCGCGAGCCGCAAGCTTCGCGGTGTCGTGAAGATCCCAGGCCTTCTGTAGATCGCCGAGATCGAGTGCTTGCCATCCGGCGAGAGCGGCAATTTCCGCAACTACAGAAGCCAGTTCCGGCCGGAACGGTCCTGGCAAGGAATACCTGAGGAGTTCGGCGGAGGTCGTTAGATGCCCCTCGGTCTGAGACAGCAGCAGGCGTGCGCCGAGCTTCCGATCTAGCGTTCTGAATGAATCGGTCTGGCCTTCAAGGAGATCGACCAGTTCGCGATCGACCGCCGCTGCGGAGCTGAGTCTTTCCGTCAGTGCGTCATAGGTTGGATCCTCTTGAGTCGTTTTTTCGGCCACTTGTCCTTCGGTGAAGGAAATGCCGAAAACGTCGCCCAGTAGATCGGCATAAAGCGGCGAGAGCTTGCGGCTGCCGCCGTTCCACTGTCGGATCATCCGCCTCAGGCTGTCGTCACCCGGAAGCTCTGTGGACCGACGGCGTCCCGCCCGTCGCAGCTCGTGTACCAATCGCGCGCGGGACCAGCCGCGCGCATCACACAGCGCGCCGATGTCGGTTGGGTGCGATGCGTCCACGCCGTAGACCTCCGGTGTCACGCCACTCCGTGTCAGGACATGCACCGCACGCTACCGGAGCAAGGGGACGAGTCCCCCCAAGTCCGCAGAAGTCCTCTGTGGTCGGTCGACAGATGGGCCGACTCTGGTTACGGAAACGAACAACGGCTTGACCGCTACAAACTGAGTTTGTAGCGTCCTGTGTCGAAGCGGACCCCGGTGCCAGCCGCCAAGCAACGCACCGGGGTCCGGAGTCCCGCCGTGTGAGGAGAGACCCGTATGAAGCATGCCCTTCCCCGCCCCACTCCGGGTGGTGACAACGGTGGTCGTCCGTGGCCGACGTTGCCGAACGACACGGAGCCGAAGCGCTGGGTCGTGATCGTGGACGGCACCCCGAAGAAGACGAAGTCGAGCAAGGACGGTGGCCGCTGATGGCCGCCCGCCTGGAGCCGCCGGTGACGCGGGCTGAGGCTGAGGCTGCCCGTGCGATGAGTCAGCGGGCGTCGGATACGGACAAGCAGTACAGGATCGCGTTGATGTTCTTCCGGGCTGCCCGGGAGCTGTACGACCGGGTGTCGAAGCAGGACCTGAAGGCCGCGGCGGGTGCGCGGGGTCGGGCGATGGCCTCGGGGATGTGCGACGCGGACACCTGGCGTGAGGCCTTCACCGCCGACCTGGACCGGCTGGCCCGCGGGGTTGCTGGGACGGATGCCCGATGAGCGCGGCGGAGGTCGCGGACACGCGGTTGTCGGCGGGCCGGAAGGCGGATGCCCTGCGGGCCGGGATCGCGTTGCTGGCGCTGGTCCAGGACGCGGCGACGCTGGACCTGGCGGTGACCCCGTACACGGGCGGGCTGGATGTGAGCGTCGCCGTGGAGCGGTGGGACGTGCCCGCGCGGGAGCGTGAGACGCAGGTGCTGTCCAGCCTGATGGTGATCAGCGACATTTTGGGTCGCCGGCCGGTGATCCGGAGGGAGAGCGAGGACGCGCTTACGTTGGAGATCTCCACGGTGCTGTTCGACACCACTGTGGAGATCTGGGCCCGGTTCACGACGCCGGAGGTCATGGCGTCGGCGCGGTGGGTCCTGGAGACAGCGACGGTCGCGCTGTGAACGGGCTGGACGCGCTGACCGGGCCGACCGCGGGGGAGCTGGCCGCGATCGAGGCGGAGTGGCCGCAGCTCGCCGCCGACCTGGCGGAGATCGACCGGGACATCGACGTGATCCTCGCGCGGGACGCGGGTGTGCCGCTGGTGCGGATCGGTGGGGCGGGGCAGGGCAAGACGTCCCCGGCCGCGGCGGTGATGGCGGTGTTGCCGCCCGGGTGGACCGTGCCGGCTGTCGCGGTGCGCCGTGCTGAGGCTGCGCTGATCGTGGCGGGGGCCGGGGTTGGGCTGGTGGCGTCATGATCCTGGGTCTGCTGGTGGTCGCGCTGCTGGCGGCCCGAGTGCTGTGGCTGCTGGCGGTGGATGCCGCGGGTGCGTTGGCGGACTGGCGTGCCCGGCGGGTGTGGGCGGACTGGGAGGGCCTGGGCGATCCCGCGTTGCACGCGGGTCATCGGGACCCGGGCGGGGACGTGTGGGCGGTGTGTCCGCCGTGCGGCTACGGCCGCTGGCAGCTGTACGCGCCGGGTGCTCCGACCGCCGGCCCGTTCCCCTACGCCGATGTGACCCCGGCTGCGACGCACCCGACCCGGGGATTCGGTGGGGACAACGACCGGACTCGTCTGGCTGACGTGCAGGGCTGGATGCGTCCGTGGATCGAGCAGGTCTCCGGTGCCTGGGTGGTCGAGATGGTGGAGAGCATGGGCGAGCCCTACGGGCCGTCCGGTGACCTCCTGGAGTACGTGATCTACGCCCGGGTGTCCGGGCCCGGTGACGCGGGGGTGGACCAGTGAGCATGTGGGCGGAGCAGCGCCGCGCGGACAAGGCCGCGGAACGGGACGCGGACCGCGCCGATGCGGCCGCGGCGCGGGAACAGGACCGGTTGGACGCGGCCACGGCCGCGAAGCTGGAGGAGAAGGCCGCTGCCGCGGCGGACGCGGCGAAGGCCAGGGCCCGGGAGGAGAAGGCGAAGGCGAAGGCGGCGCGGTCCGCGTGGCGGTCCGCGCATGCGGTGGAGCTGCTGATCTACCCGCTGGCGCTGGTCAGTGCGGTGATGGCGGTGCCGGCCATGGCCTCCTACGGCCACAGCCTGTACGACAGCCCGACCGGCTACGCGTTGCCGATCCTCAGCGAGTTGGGCATGTGGGCGTTCGCGCTGGCGGTACACGCAGCCCGCCGGGACGACCCGGACCGGCCGGTCGCGACCCTCCAGGCCGGGATCGTCGTGTTCGCGCTGGTCGCACTCGGGCTGAACGTCGCGCACGGTCTGCATGACGGGCTGTCGGTGGGTCTGGTCATGGGTGTGATCAGTGTCGCCGGGGTGGTGGCGCACCAGTTCGCGGTCGCTGCCCCGCCGCGCAGCCGCGCGGAGCGGGCCCGGATACGGATCGAGCGGACCGCCACCCGGCGCATCACGCGGGCCCGCAAGCTGGCGGCCCGGACCGCGGTGGTCGCGCTCGCCGCGGACGGCACGGCCCGGTTGGTCTACACCCCGGGGCTGTACGAGCCACGCGGCCGGACGTTGGCGACGGCGTCGGGTCCGGGGCTGCCGGTGACCGATCCGTGGGACGCGGCGTTGGTGGAGCTGACCGGATCCGATCTCGATTCGGACGTGCCCGGACGACCGGCGGCCGACCTTGACCCCATCAGCGGTGCTGACCTGGGCGGATCGAGTGCGGTGGCGGGATCGGTACGCGCAGCGTGCCCAGGGGATGATCGCGAGCGAGGTTCGGGCATTGTTCGCGGTCGCATCCCGCCCCGAG
>NZ_JBFLUG010000350.1:0-1984 GCF_041008525.1 Parafrankia sp. FMc2
GTGACGGACCGTGCCGAGTCACGTCGCGGGCACGGGTACAGCCCCTGGCCGCCGCGGGTGTGCGGCGCGACGGCCAGGGGGTGGCCGGGGCGGGGCGGGCTCTCAGGCCGCCCCGGCCGGCTGTGGCGGCCGCACAGGGCATGCGGCCGTGATCTGTGGCCGCCTGCCAGGGAGGGGAGCCCCGGCAGGCGGCACGCATCAGGGAAGGTGCTTTCCAGGTGAAGGGGAAGGGCGAATCCGAGTCGACGTGACGGGTCGACGTGACGGGTCGGGTCGGGAATGCGGGCCGGCTGGAGACGCGCCGGTGACCTGCGCCCAGGGTCGGACGCAGCAGAAATCACGGGCAGTACGAACTACGGTCGGTGACAGGTGACGGGAATCCCGAGGGGGCCACCGCACTGTGGGCCAGCCGGGCGACAGCCGCGACTCGGATGAGCACCGATACGCGGCTCGCGGAACCGGACGTCGAATTGACCGACCTCCGGAGGCCGAACGTTTGCGGACGGCAGCATTACACACCCGTCATTGATCCGACAAGCGGTCAGCAAAACAGCAGTTTGTTCGTGATGGGCCATTGACAGTCGCGGGTGGCCCGGCTAATCGCACTGGCGGGCGCGCGAAGTCGCGGCGACCCGGCCTCGCGCAGTCGCACGCCTCTGCCAGTCGCGAGCCCAACGCCATGAGCTGGGCCGCTGCGGCCGGCAGTCGACCGGAAGGTGGTTGACGGGCAGCAGGTAACGGTGGGTACTGCCACAAGCGACAGCATCAACCCAATGGAACGACAACCATGTTACCTAGATAACAGTTTGATGGAGATCTACCGTTTCGGTGGCGCGAGACATGGACCTTGAGTCACAGTTCTGTCTCACACAGCTTCCACACAGCACAGACACAGCGCGGTGCGCCGCACGGGCTGCCAGCCCACCACGGCCACAGCCTCTGCGAATGCTACGGAGAGTGATGAGCTAAGGGGATTCCCTACCGCGTCGGAGGCCGGCATCGCCCCGGCCCGACGCACTCTGGCGGCCGCACGGCTCCGTCACAGCCGTGCGGCAACTGCCTGGTCCGGCGGCCCATCACCCGTCACTGGCCGCCGGGCCAGGTATCAAAGCCATGAGCAGGCATTTCGTCCACGCGCCCCGTATGCGCGGCAGGCGGAGCACCTCCCTGTCGCGCATACGCCGAGCCCAGGAGCTGCGTGCCGGTGAGCCGTCACCGTCGATCTCGCCAATCCCCGACCGATTCTCTCTCCGCACACGAATCAACGCCGGATCAGCCTGACGGTTCCCCACACGGAAAGTCACCTTCGGATCGGCACGTCGTCGGTCATCAGACCCACAGACAAAAGCCCGGTTTCGATCTTCTCGCCCGACCCGTGGTAGCCCCCACCGTGGTCATGCCGCCGGATTCCTCGAATGTGGCCGCCGCGACGACGCATCGATCCCACGAGCGACGAGCCGGCGCGCACCGCGCGCCCGGGAACACACGCCGGGATACGTCCGCCACAACGGCAGGCCGGCATCGGAGCCGCCGGAAGCCGCAGGCATCTACACAGTCCCGGTCCTCGGCAGCCCCCAAGCTCGCGGCGGCCTCTGAACTCTCGGTGGGGCCCCAGCTCGCCGCGCCGGCTCAACTCTCGGTGCCGGGTCAGCCTGCGGATCCCACGCAGCCTGCGGATCCTCCGCAGCTTCCAGCGCCCGGACAGTCGTCCCGGTCACCGAGGCGGCGTCGACGCACGAGGAGCGCCAGGCGCTCCAGGCACTCGACGTCCGCGACCGCCAGGCAGCCAGTGGCCCAGCGCGGCTGGCGGGCGGGGCTGGTGCGTACCGCGGCGCTGCCGACCGCCGTCACCGCCAGCCTGCTGTTCTTCTGCACCGCCGCCACCCCCGGCGCCAACACCGGCCAGAACCCCGGCGACCTCGACACCGTCACCGCCCCCCTGCGCCCCGGCGACTGGCCCATGCCCGACCTCATCCGCAACACC
>NZ_JBFLUG010000351.1:0-1982 GCF_041008525.1 Parafrankia sp. FMc2
CCGCGTCGTCCGCCGGGCCAACCGCACCCCATTCCCCACCAAGAAGCCGATCGACAGACACCTCACAGGACCACCACCCTCGGTCGTCACAGTACTAACCCGAACCTAAAGTTCCTGGTATTGGGCAGTACCCTGGGAGAACTACCGATTCCGAGGAGCCGGCATCACCGAAGTGATGTGTGTCCGCTGCGAGCGGGTAGACCAGATGGGCCTCATGGCCTGGCGATGCGGATGCGGGGGTCTCTATGTGCTTCCCGACAGCGCGATCGGATTTCCTGCCGGCCATGGCGGCCCGACCAGCATCTGGCGCTATGCCACGATGATCGTGCCTGACGGTGATGCCCTGGACTGGCGCACGCTCAGCCTTGGGGAGGGAATGACGCCGATGGTGCCTGTGAACCCGGAAATCGCAGGCGTCGTCGTGCTCGCGAAGCTGGATTTCCTGATGCCGACGCTGTCGTTCAAGGACCGCGGCGCCGCCGTGGTAGTGGCGGCAGCCAGCCGCCTCGGCGCGAGTCGGCTGGTGATCGACTCGAGCGGGAATGCGGGGACCGCCACTGCGGCTTACGCGGCCCGCGCCGGCATCCCGCTCGACGTCTTCGTCCCCGCTTGGACGTCCCCGGGCAAGACGGCCCAGATCGAGGCATACGGCGCTGTATGCCACCGGGTCGACGGGGACCGTAAGGCGACGGAGGAAGCCGCGATCGACGCGGTGGCGAACAGCGGCGCCTTCTACGCCAGCCACGTCTACAACCCGTTGTTCGTCGCCGGTGTGAAGACCTTTGTTTTCGAGATGGTGGAGCAGCTCGGCGGTGGGGTGCCCGACCTGGTAGCGCTTCCGGTAGGGAACGGGACGATGCTGCTCGGCGCCCATCGGGGATTTCAGCAACTGCGGCGGTCGGGCGCGCTGGCTGAGGAACCGACTTTCCTGGCAGTGCAGGCCGAACGCTGCGCGCCCGTCGCTGCCGCCGTCGCTGCCGGGGACGCTCGCCTGGTACCGGTCGTCAACGAGGGGACCGTTGCGGACGGTATCGCGATCGCTGCGCCGGCCCGCGGGAACGAGATCCTCGAGGTGCTCCGCTCCCGGGCTGGACACGTCGTGACGGCGGCGGAGGACGCGATAGGGAAAGCTCGGGTCGAGCTGGCGCGGGCCGGGTTGTTCGTGGAGCCTACCGCGGCGGCCACCTATGCCGGGCTGCTTCGATGGCTCGACGGATCGGGCGCCGAGTGGGCCGACCAGGTCCGAGACGCCAGGGGAAGACCGCCGGTGGTCGTCCTACCGCTGTGCGGAGCAGGTCTCAAGGCGGTTGCTCGGAAGTATTGAGCGGGTCCTCGCGGTCGTCTGAGCAGAATGCGTGCCGTCGAATAGTGGCCGGGCGGGCGCCTATCGCCGGAACCTGGCCGTCGAAAAGCGAACGATATTATGCCGATAAGAAAGCAGCCTAGTCTCTGCCGCGGGTGCTGCTCATTCTCACGGTCAAATTGGCACCGGGGTTCGACCGGCTTGGTCTTCAGTAGCGAGAAGGGTTCGGATGACGGTCGCCATACAGATCAAAGGCATTAGTAAATCCTTTGGCGAGGTCCGCGCGCTGCGCGGGGTCGACCTCGAGGCGTCGGCTGGCGAGGTGCTGGGCCTGCTGGGTCGGAACGGGGCCGGAAAGACCACGATCGTCCGAATCCTGGCGACGCTAGAGCGCCCCGACAGTGGGCATGCCTTCATCGACGGTCACGACGTCGTTCGGGATTCCCGCGCAGTGCGTCGCCGGATCGGCCTGGCGGGCCAGTACGCGGCTGTGGACGAGGACGTCTCCGGGCGGGAGAACCTCTATCTGATCGCGCGTCTGCTGAACCTACCGCCCAATACCAGGAACTTTAGGTTCGGGTTAGTACTGTGACGACCGAGGGTGGTGGTCCTGTGAGGTGTCTGTCGATCGGCTTCTTGGTGGGGAATGGGGTGCGGTTGGCCCGGCGGACGACGCGGG
>NZ_JBFLUG010000352.1:0-1941 GCF_041008525.1 Parafrankia sp. FMc2
GTCCCCGGATGATCGGGTTGAGGCGGTTGACCACGTCGGCTGCCGGATGGCCGCGCAGGGTGTGGATCTCAGTCTTCAGCCGTCGCCGGATGGTGACCAGCGACTCCTTGCTGGGCTTGATCAGCAGCTTCGGGCCGTCGGCGGTGTGATACCGCCGGACGTTGAAAGACAGGAAATCGAACCCGTCTTCAATGGCCACGATGCGGGTCTTCGCCGGGTTGAAGCGGAGACCTTTCGGTGCCAGCCATGCTGTGAGTCGTTCCTGGACCAGGTCGGCCTGCTCGCGGCTGTGGCACAAAGCCACCAGGTCGTCTGCGTAGACGATCACGGCAGGGGTTCCCCGTTGCGTGTCTCCGTTCTTCTTGTGCCTGGTCCCGGCGGCTTCCTCGATGCCCTGGAGTGCTATATTCAAGAGCAACGGTGAGAGTACGCCCCCAACGCACTTGGCAACCAGCCCTCTGGTCACCCTCCGCATCAGCGCTAGCGGCCGGAGTGTCGCGGTCTGATGTTCGTTGGCGAAGTGGGATGCGATGCCGGATTGTAATCTTCTCGGGGCCGATCAGAACGTTCTTGACGAGTAGTCGCAGGACGCGTTGGCGGTCGGTGATCTCGGTGCTTTTCGCGTTCTCGCCCAGCTGTGACAGGAATCCCTCGAGGTCGGTTGCGAGGGCGAGATAAAGATCGCGGTCGGCGATCTGGCTGTCGAGAGCGTCGAGTTGGCCGCGGAGGTTCGCTTCGCGGGTGCGGAGTTCGGGCATTCTCGCGCGGAGCTCGTCAAGGGTGATCAGCTGTTCCTGGAACGCCTCGATCATGCGCGCGATGGCAGTGGTGGTCTTCGTGAGCGCGAGCTCGACCTGTCCGCGCTGACGCTTGGCGGGATCCGCATCACGAGCCTGGCGCAGCCGGCTGTCGATCTCGGCGCGGATCAGAGTCGGATCGCTGATCAGTTTCGTGATGTGTTCCCAGACGGTCTCGTCGAGGTAGTCGGCGCGGACCGGCTTGTTCCAGCACACACGGCCGTTCTCGTAGCGGTAGTCGTCGGAACCGAGACACCGGTAGTAGTAGATCTTCTTGTTCGTAGTCCGTGTCGAGGTGCGGTAGTAGCCGTAACCGCAGGCCGAGCACGCTGCGAGACCCTGCAGCAGTGAGGGGATCGTCTTCGTGTTGCGGGGCGCGAAACGCTTGTTCTCCTCGAGGCGGGCCGCGACCCGTTCGAACATCTCCTCGCTGACAAGGGCGGGCACCGGGATCTCGACCCACTCGTCACGAGGCCGGTCGACGACTCTGGTCGGCCGCGGTGTTGAACGCCCCTGAAGCCGCGCCACCCGGTTCAGACCGGCCGGCGTGTTGTCGATCATCGTCTTCCCGAACACCGCCGTCCCCTTGTAGGCGGGGTTCCGTAGCATCGCCCAGATCACTGACCGGTCCCAGCGATTCTTGCCGGTGCGGGTCGGCACGCCTTTCTCGGTCAGCCAGCGGGCCAGCGTCGCGATGGAGGCGCCTTCGTCGGCGTAGCGGCGGAACATCTCGGTGACCAGGATCGCCTCGTGGTGAAGGATCTCGTAGCCGGCACCGAGCTGGTCGGACCGCCGACGGTAGTGATACCCGAACGGCGCCCCGGACAGCACGTTCACCGACCCCGCCCGGGCACGGTGTGCCTTCCCGCGTCGGTAACGCTCCAGGATTTGCGCCTTCTCATATTCCGCGAACATCCCCTGGAACTGGACCATGAGCTGGTCTTCCGGGCTGTCGCCACGAGGGCCTTTGATGAACTCGACGCGGGTACCCGCCCGCGTGAACTCCTCGATCAGCAGCGCTTGATAGGCGAACTTCCGGGCAAGTCTGTCCGGGGAATAGCACAGAACCACATCGATCTGCACCGCCGCGACCAGGTCGCGCAGCCGTTCCAGCGCCGGGCGTGTCAGCGTCGCACCCGAATGG
>NZ_JBFLUG010000353.1:0-1913 GCF_041008525.1 Parafrankia sp. FMc2
TGGCATGCGAACTGGTCCGCGACCGCCGCCGGGTCGGTGGCGGCGGCCAGCACGTCCCCACGGCTGACATCGATCTCATCCGCCAGGGTGAGGGTGACGGACTGGCCGGCGACGGCCTGCGGGAGGTCACCGTCGGCGGTCACGATCCGCTCGACGGTGGATTCCTGCCCGGACGGCAGGACCCGGAGCCGGTCACCGGGCCGCACCGTCCCGCCCGCGATCTGCCCGGAGAAGCCGCGGAAGTCCAGGTTCGGCCGGTTCACCCACTGCACCGGGAACCGGAACGGACCGATGGCGGTGTCGTCGTCGACCTGCACGGTTTCCAGATGCCCGACCAGCGTCGGCCCGCCGTACCAGGGCGTGTGCGGGGACGGGGTGGTGATGTTGTCACCGGCCAGCGCGGACATCGGGATCGCGACAACATCGGTCAGACCGATCTGCGCGGCGAACGCCCGGTAGTCCGCCTCGATCCGGTCGAACACCGTCTGGGAGTAGTCGACGAGGTCGAGTTTGTTCACCGCGAGCACGACCTGGCGGATCCCGAGCAGACCCACCAGGTAGCTGTGCCGCCGGGTCTGCGTCAGGACACCTTTACGGGCGTCGATCAGGATGACGGCGAGGTCCGCGGTCGACGCACCGGTGACCATGTTCCGGGTGTACTGCTCATGACCCGGAGTGTCCGCGACGATGAACTTGCGTCGTTCGGTGGAGAAGAACCGGTACGCCACATCGATCGTGATGCCCTGTTCCCGTTCCGCGGCCAGCCCGTCGACGAGCAACGCGAAATCCAGCCCGTCACCCTGCGTCCCGACCCGGCGCGAGTCCGCCTCCAACGCGGCGAGATGGTCGGAGAACACCAGCTTCGCGTCGTAGAGCAGCCGGCCGATCAGCGTGCTCTTCCCGTCATCGACACTGCCACAGGTGATGAACCGCAGCATCGACTTGTGCTCGTGCGCCGCGAGGTACCCCTCGATGTCAGCCGCGGCGAGCTCACCGGTCGCGTGCGCCATCAGAAGTACCCCTCCTGCTTCTTCTTCTCCATCGACCCCGAGGAGTCATGGTCGATCACCCGGCCCTGCCGCTCCGAACTCGTCGTCAGCAACATCTCCTGGATGATCTCCGGCAGCGTCGCGGCGGTACTCTCCACCGCCCCGGTCAGCGGATAGCAGCCCAACGTCCGGAACCGCACACTGCGCTGGGCGGGCACCTCCCCCGGTCCCAGCGGCATCCGCTCGTCATCGACCATGATCAGGGTGCCGTCGCGTTCCACGACCGGGCGCGGGGCCGCGTAGTACAACGGCACGAGCGGGATGTCCTCCCGGTGGATGTACTGCCACACATCCAGCTCGGTCCAGTTCGACAACGGGAACACCCGCACGCTCTGCCCCGGGCTGGTCCGGGCGTTGTACAACCGCCACAGCTCCGGGCGCTGCGCCTTCGGGTCCCACCGGTGCGCCGCCGAACGGACCGAGAACACCCGCTCCTTCGCCCGCGACTTCTCCTCGTCCCGGCGCGCGCCCCCGAACGCCAGATCGAAGCTGTACTTGTCCAGCGCCTGCTTCAACCCCTCGGTCTTCCACACATCGGTGTGCGTCGCGGACCCGTGATCGAACGGGTTGATCCCCCGCGCGACCGCCTCCGGGTTACGGTGCACCAGCAGATCCACTCCCAGCTCCGCCGCGACCTTGTCCCGGAACTCGTACATCGCCCGGAACTTCCACGTCGTGTCCACATGCAGCAACGGGAACGGCAACCGCGACGGGTAGAACGCCTTCACCGCCAGATGCAGCAACACCGAACTGTCCTTACCCACCGAATACAACATCACCGGCCGCTCACACTCCGACACGGCCTCCCGGAAAATCTGGATGCTCTCCGCCTCCAGCCGCTGCAGATGCGTCAGTCGACCCATG
>NZ_JBFLUG010000354.1:0-1882 GCF_041008525.1 Parafrankia sp. FMc2
GCGGGGCCTGGCCACTCGCTACGACAAGACCCCCGAAAGCTACGCCGCGGGACTCCACCTACGCGGGTCCGTTCTCTGGCTCCGCAGCCTCCCAACCCGATGATCCGAACCCAGAACAGGCCCTAGGCCCAGAGCTCGGGTCGGTGTCACCAAGCGCCAAGTAGCTCTGGGTGACGAGCTACGACAGATAGTCGACGGCGGCCAAGGCGGAGATTTGTCGGAGTGCGATGTACCGGCCAGCATTCAGCTGAGGTAGTCGCTTCGGGGTTGCAGGGCTCGGTACACCGTCGACCGCCCAATCCCCAACCTCGCAGCGATCGCACTCACCGACTCCCCGCGGGCCCGCCGCGCCTGCACCACGGCGAGGGTGTCCTCATCGACCCGTACCGGCCGCCCCCCGCGCCGACCGGCGGCTTCGGCGGCGCGTAGCCCGTCCAACGTGCGTTCGCGGATGAGTTCGCGTTCCATCTCGGCGGCCATGGCGGCGACCATGAACAGCATCTTGTCGGCGATGGTCGCGCCGTTCGGTCGGTGCAGGCCGGCGCAGATGCCGGTGAGGATGTGGAGGTTGATCCCGCGGGCGTGCAGCTCGTCCTCGAGGAGCACCAGGAGCTCCTTCATGGACCGGGCGACCCGGTCCGGCTTGTAGATCACCAGCGTGTCCCCGGCCCGTAGCAGTTCCAGCGCCCGCCGCAGCTGCGGCCGCTCGCCCCGCGTGCTCGCGGTCTCCACGATGACCTCGCGGCAGTGGGCGCGGGCGAGGGCGTCGAGCTGGGCCTGGTGGTCCTGCGTCCGGGTGGAGACCCGGGCGTACCCGATCCGGACGCTGTTGTCGTAGCCCGCCTGGCCGGTCCTGGTTTCGTCCACGGCTGGATCGTCCCGTAAAGGGTCCCGAAACTGCCCGTGCGACACGGGGTTTCGGGACTAGTTTTCGGGACGGTTTCCGGCCTGTTCTGGGTCCTCCGGAGCTTGATCGTCGTGCGTCCCGTTATTGACCGTTTCCGGGACGCCACCAGCCAGCCCTTGCCACCTACCCGAGGGAGGGCTGCTCGTCGATCCAGCTGACAAGCTGTTCAGCCTGCCGGGTGTTGGGGTGGTCGTCGCCGAGGACCCGCCGCATGCGGGCGAGGGTGTCCTCGGCCAGCTCTCGGGCGGCCTGGTGCTCCCCCAGCTCGGACAGCCGGATGGCGAGGTTGCTCGCCGAGGTCAGGGTGCTGGGGTGGTCGTCGCCGAGGATCCGCCGCCGGCGGGCGAGGGTGTCCTCGTCCAGCTCTCGGGCGGCCTGGTGCTCCCCCAGCGCGGCCAGCCGGTTGGCGAGGTTGTTCGCCGAGGTCAGGGTGCTGGGGTGGTCGTCGCCGAGGATCCGCCGCCGGCGGGCGAGGGTGTCCTCGTCCAGCTCTCGGGCGGCCTGGTGCTCCCCCAGCGCGCTGAGATTGGTGGCGAGGTTGCTCGCCGAGGTCAGGGTGTCGGGGTGGTCGTCGCCGAGGATCCGCCGCCGGCGGGCGAGGGTGTCCTCGTCCAGCTCTCGGGCGGCCTGGTGCTCCCCCAGCGTGGACAGCCGGGCGGCGAGGTTGCTCGCCGAGGCCAGGGTGTTGGGGTGGTCGTCGCCGAGGATCCGCCGCCGGCGGGCGAGGGTGTCCTCGTCCAGCTCTCGGGCGGCCTGGTGGTGTCCGAGAGCGCTGTGGGTGATGGCGAGGGTGTGGGCGGTGTTCAGGGTGGTGGGGTGGTCGGGGCCGTGGTGGTGGTCGGTGTCGTGGTGCAGGCGTAGGGCGAGGGTGTGGGCGGCGGTGTAGTCCCCGCGGGCGTAGAGCTGGTAGCAGAACTGGTCGGTGGTGGTGCGGAGGTGGTGGGGGTCTGTCTAGTATACAGCTCTTCGAGGTCA
>NZ_JBFLUG010000355.1:0-1873 GCF_041008525.1 Parafrankia sp. FMc2
CGTTCACGATTTCCCGGCGTTCATGCGCCGGCGGCCGGCCACCGGGTTTGGGGGCGGGAATCAACGGAGCGATCAGCTCCCACTCGGCATCGGACAGATCGGTCGGATACCAGCGCCACTCGGCCATTGACCAGCCTCCCTCACACCGAGGCTTCACACACCCCCTGACCTACCCACCCTGACCCTTCTCGGACACCCTCTACCCGACGGGTAGTCGGACACTCTCTATGACATCTTTTCGTGGTATAGGATATATATCCGTTCCGCGGCGGACTTCCTTCGGGTTGCAGGCTCTCCCCTACACCCGAATCATCATAGGCGGGCACGTGCGGATCGAAGCGGTAGAAGGAAGGATGGGGTGATGTGTACAGCGAAAGCATCCAGGCCTGAAATGAGAGAAGACAGAGATATTCTTATTCTCGATCTTGGGAATAGCGAAAACCTCTTCGACGAGGAGATGCTCACGCGAGTGAACGAACTTCTGGACGAGGTGGAACAGTATCCGACCCCCCGCGCTCTCGTCACTGTTGGATCCGGACGGCACTGGTGCAACGGTACCAATCTCCGATGGCTGCTTGAAACACCCGAAGAGCAAGTGCAGGCCTTTACCGCCGAGATTATGCAATTGTATGCGAGGTTTCTCGCGCTACCCGTGATTTCGGTTGCCGCGCTCCAGGGGCACGCTTTCGCAAACGGCGTGATACTTGCGCTTTCCCACGACTTCCGAGTGATGCGGTCCGGAAAAATCTACGTCTGTCTACCCAACGCGAACGTGGGTTATTTTCTGACCCGAGGGGAAGCGGCCGTCCTTCAGGCGAAACTTCCGCCTTCCACCGCACTCGAGATGATTATCACTGGCCGACGTTACCAGGCTCCCGCCGCCGCAGCCGCCGGCCTGATCGACAATATTTGTTTCGACGAGGCGATCCTCGAGTCTGCGGAGGTGCTCGCGCAACCGTCTCAACCAAAACATCAACAAGTGATCGGGTACGGCAAAAGACTCCTCTATCAACAGGCAATCGAAACCCTGCGTGGCCCCCATTCCACCACGTACGTACCACAAGGAATGGATTGGGGTAGTGATGCTGGCGCTGTTGCGTTGTGAGGAAGCGGAGCGGGTCGGCGGTCAGACAGCGGCGGCGAGTTCGGTGAACGCAGCTGCCAGCCGAAAGTGCGGGTCCACATCGACGGCGAGTTCGTAGTGGCCGCGGTGAATGTTCTGCACCAGGGCATGCCCCAATGCCACTTCCGCTAAGTCGATCAAGCTGCGACCTGGGGTTTCGCGGGGTTGGCGAGCCTGATCGTGGGCGGGGCGTGGTGGCGGATGCCGTACTGGCCGGGTTTCTTGACCGGGTACTGGTGTGGCGGGCCCGGCAGACGACGTGAGGGTAGGTGCGTTCGCGGCGGGTGTTGAGCCGGGTCGGCCGGGTGATGTCGGCGGCGATCTCGTCGAGGGTGCGTGCCCGCTGGTCAGGGGGAAAAGGCCTGGTCGGTGGCGACCCGGTCCCGGATGATCCTGACGGTGCGCTTGAACCTGATCCGGTCGGGGTCGATCCCGGCGGCGGTCGCGGCCGTGCACCAGTCCGTCCAGGAGGAGAAGTTGCGGTCCGCGAGCAGAAGCCAGCGTTCGGCCAGCCGCGGGTACAGGGTGCGGGCCAGGGCCTGCTCGCTGGCGGGCTTCGCGCCGCCGGCCGGGCCGAGCGCGGCCAGCACCGGCGCGTGCGAGGCGCACTCGGACACGGTGACCGCGCGGACCTTCGGCAGCGCCCCCGGCTCGCCGTCACGGCCCGCGGGCAAGCCGAACGCGGCGAGGTTCTCCACCGAGGCCGGCACGTCCCACTCCAGCCCGTCGATACTCATCAGCCGCCACGGG
>NZ_JBFLUG010000356.1:0-1865 GCF_041008525.1 Parafrankia sp. FMc2
CCACGAAGACATAAGACACCTCCGTGATCTACAAGCGGCGTGCCTGCTTGTCTGCGAACGACACGTGGTCCCACCGGCCCGCCCCCACGAACCGGTCACGGCCAGCCCGACCCAGGCAGACCCGACCAACCCGACCTACCCGTCAAAGCGAGAGCGTGCCGGAGCCTTGGGCGGGACCGCCGCCCACCAGGCGCCGCGCCACGCCACGCTCTTGCACGGCAATGCGGTTCCCGCCTAGTCTTCGCAGCACCGCCGGCATTGACCAGGGCCGGGAACTTCGTTCCCGGCTTCATTCCGGCATCCGATCGCTCGTTCGAGGGGACCTCATGCGCTTTCCCGGTGTCCGATTACTCTTCCGCGCAGCCGCGCTGTCCACCGCCGCCGCCGTCCTGGCCACCGCGGCCGCGTGCGGCGGCTCCGACTCCGGGACCGACCAGCCCGCGGCCGACACGAGCGTGCTGGGCGCGGAGAAACCGGCGTCCGGGGAGCCGGTGAAGATCGGTTTCGCGACGACGGGCCACACCCAGGCCCAGGACTACACCGACGAGATCAACGCCGCGAAGGCCGTGGTCGCCTACGCGAACGAGCGGCTCGGCGGGATCGGCGGCCGGCCGATCGAGCTGACCGTGTGCGAGGAGAAGGGCACCCCGGCCAACGCGCAGGTGTGTGGCAACGAGTTCGTCCGTGCCGGTGTCGCGGCGATCTCCGGCGGCGCGCCGGCCCAGGTCGACCCGTGGCTGCAGATCGTCACCGACGCCGGCATTCCGGTGGGCCTGAACCAGGCCGCCACCAAGCTCGTCCTCGGCACACCCGGGGTGTTCGTGTTCTCCAACCCGCTCGCCGCCTTCGGCACCGGCGCCGCCTACGCCAAGGCCCACGGCCTCACCAGCGGAGCCACCATCGTCCTCGACACGCCCGCCGGGAGCGGGCCGGCCAAGACCTTCAGCACCCCGTTCTTCGCCAACGTCGGCGCCACCGTCGAGGTCGTGCCGATCGCGCCGGGAACCGCCGACATGACCCCGCAGATCCAGGCCGCACAGGGCAAGGATCCACAGCTTTACCACATCATCGGCGACCCCGGGTTCTGCTCCGCCGCGATCGAGGCGATCAAGACTCTCGGTATCGACGTCCCGATCACGGCCATCAGCCGCTGCATCGGCGACGACAAGGGGGCGTCCATCCCCGGCGGGTTCGAGGGAGTGACCATCGCCGCCCTCGCCGTCACCGAGCCGGACGACCCCGAGTACAAGCTGTACACAGCGATCCTCGACGCCTACGGCGACAACATCAACCCGAACCGGGCGAGCAACGGCTACCAGGGACTGCTGAGCCTCATCCGGGCCGTCAACGCCGCCGGCACCACCGACCTGACCCCGGCGGGCATTCAGAAGGCGCTGCAGGAGGCGCCGGCCACCCCGTACCCACTCGGCGGCGGTGCCACCTTCCAGTGCGACGGGAAGGCCCTGCCCGCCATCTCGCCGAACATCTGCACCGCCGACAGCCTCATCGCCGACGCCGCGGCCGACGGGACTCTGTCGAACTTCCAGGTCCTCGACGCCTCCGGCATCTACGAGCTGCCCGGCACATGACCGGACGCGGCGCCGGGACCGTCGAGGCCCCGGCGGCGCCTCCGTTCACCCCCTGGACGAACAGCCCCGAGAACCCGCAGCGACCGCCACCGCCCCGCAACTCAACTCAACTCTACGCAATGCAACTGTGAGTTTGAAGTTGACCCGATCCTGTTCACACCTGGGCTCTTTGGGATAATGACCCCAGGGAGGAGTGCAGGTGCCGAGATCAAAACCGCCGTACACGGAGGAGTTCCGCCAGCAGATGGTGGATCTTGTCCGGGCTGGTCGACTGCC
>NZ_JBFLUG010000357.1:0-1863 GCF_041008525.1 Parafrankia sp. FMc2
CGATCCTGCGCCTGACCGGCGTCACGAACATCGCCGCGGGAATCCGTCACCACGCCCGCCGCCCCGAACGCCCACTAGAGACAATCATGAAGCTTGCTTGCTGACCGACAACTTTGCCGAGGCCCTGCTCGACATCCCGGTAGGACAGGGCGAACCGCAGGTACCAGCGGACCGCCAGCACGATCACCTCGGGTGGGAACCGAAACCCCGCGAACTCCGATGTCGGAACCGGTGGACAGGCACGACGTCGACGCATCACTCGATCATGACCGATCGACGGCCGCGGGACAGCGGACTCCGCCAATGCAACAGAGCCCCTCCGGATCCTACTCCGGAATCTCCTGCAACATCCGTATAGCGCGCCGCGGTGTAACGGTACACACTGCTAGTGGTGGCGTCTACGGTGGTGAGGTCCAGGCCGAGCAGGTGTATCACAGCGCCGCCTGGGGAAACGGGGACAGCGGAGGGCCCGTGTTCCAGCCATCAGGAGACAACGCATTGGCCGTCGGCATAATTTCGGCAGCTGACACCTCCACCAACGCTACCTGTAACGGTGTTCCCGCGACAGGGCGAGGATCCGGTGGGGGCTGCTACTGGCGGGTCTATTTCGCGGACATCCAGGGAGCGATGGAGGCGCTTCAGGTCGATATCAACACGGCCTGAGGTCCACGCCTCGGCCTGAAGCCGCGGTCGAACCGCTGCCCCTGTGGCAAGGTCTGGACCAGGCCGGCTTCCTCGTCGGTGAAGTTCGGTTGCCGCTGGGCAGCCAGTCGATGTTGTACTGACGAGCCGTCGCTGCCAGGCGTCCGTCCATAACCGGGTCCGGGCGCAGGGCACACGCTGTGGGGAAGATATCAGTGCGAACCCGAACCCGAGGGCAGGGACCGGTGCGACGAGGATCTGGCTTGTGTACGGCGGTCTGTCTGGTGCTGGCCGCTCTGCTTCCGGCCTGCGGTCAGGAGCCTTCGAACAACATCCGACCGGTCAGGGACGCGGTTCCTGACCGGCTGCAGGCCTACAGCCCCCCTCCGGGCTCGCTGCCCCTCCTCAGGCCGTCTCCTCTTCAACGTATCCCAACCGTTTCGGTCGGGAAGAAGAGCTGGAATAGTGTGCCATGGCAGCTTGTCGAGGTGCGAGACGGCGGCAGATCGCTCGTGATCACCTGGGGTGGTGCTGATTCCTGTCCGAAGCTGGCCGGAGTCGAGGTGGCCGAATCTGATTCCTACGTCTGGATCGCGTACTGGGTTCACGGCAAGGGGCAGATCTGCGAGGCAATCGCGCGTCCACCGGTGGCCGGCCTTGTCGAACTCGCCGAACCGTTGGGTCACCGCCAGCTTCTGCACGCACCCATGAGCCACCCGGAGCTGTACGGCAGCGGGTGAATTATCGGACTTCCGGGCCTCCTACCTCGACTTTCGTAGTTATGACACACCCAAACCCTACGATCCGATCAACTGCACCACGCCAACACCCCGAGCCGGCGGACCATCGACAAGCCTCCGCCTGCCACGAAGCCAAAAACAAACGATCTACAAAGCCTGGCCAGTTACGTCGCTGATTGACATGGTCAGGATTTCCTGGACGATGATGCTGACGCGCCAGGGGTAGCCCCGGTAGCGGTCGAGGACGTGCCAGTTTTTCAGGACGGCGAAGCCGCGTTCGTCGTGGGCGCGGATGGCAGCCTGGGTGCGCCTCGCGGCTTTTTGGCCGTCAGGAAGCTGGCCGCAAGAACCGTGCGGGTCTGTTGCGTCGACGAAGTCCGCTGCCTCGACGACCTCTACCAGGCATGATCGAGTCATGCGTCGACGTCGTGTCCGGCCACCGGCTCCGACATCAGAGTTCGCCGGGTTCCGGTTCCCACCC
>NZ_JBFLUG010000358.1:0-1842 GCF_041008525.1 Parafrankia sp. FMc2
CCCTCCCCTCCCTCACCACACCCACATGCGATCACACAGAGTGAGGAGTCTTGCGATGGGATCGTCTGACAGCGGCCGGCCGGCCGCCCCGCCGCTGCGGGGCCTGAGTGCCGACGGCCGCCGCCACCAGGCCCAGCATCCCGGCCACTGCGCAGCCTGCGGGCACAACGACCACGGCCCGCTCGTCGCCGACGAGGGTTACGCGCACTGCCCGTCCTGCGCGGAGCTGGGCCGGCAGCGACGGAAGGCCGACCGGGCCATCGCCGCGAACCTGCGGGCCGGCCGGGCCCGGCCCTACGACGCGCCGAACACCCCCTACCGGTCCTGCGCCCGGTGCGCCACCCCCGGCCCGCTGACCGCGACCGCCCGCGGCGACGTGTGCGCCGACGGCTGCATCCCGGCCGGCCGCTGATGCCCCGCCCGACCCCACCGCCGGCAGGCGACGAGCTGGCGCAGTACCGGCGCCGCCGGGACCGGATCCTCGCCGCCCACGGCCCGCTCACCGTCCGCCAACGTGACCAGCTCGCCGCCGTCAACGCCCGCATCACCGCACTCGGCGGCTGATCCCACCCCTACACCCGGAAGGAACCCGACCCGATGCCTCCTGAAAGAGCGTTCCTGACCGCCGACGTGGCCGCCCTGGCCGTCCGCGACGGCGTCACCCATGTGCTGGTGATCCGCCGCCGGTGGGCGCCGTCCGAGGGCCAGTGGGCGCTGCCCGGCGGGCATGTCGACCCCGGCGAGACCGTGGCCGCCGCCGCCGTCCGCGAACTCTCGGAGGAAACCGGGCTGACCGTGCCGGTGATCTCCCTGACGCCGGTGGGGGCGTACTCCGCCCCCGGCCGGGACCCGCGCGGCCGATACGTCACCGTCGCGTTCCTGCTCTGGCTGCCCGACACCATCGGACCGGCCGCGGCCGACGACGCCACCGACGCCCGGTGGATCCCCGTCCATACCGCGACCGGCCTGGCGTTCGACCACGACCGCATCCTCACCGACGCGCTCAACAGCGCCGACGTCCACATCCGCTGACCCCCACCCCGCATCCCACCCGGAAAGGAATCCCTGTCATGGCTCGTACGAAGGCCCGGATCTGCTCCGACTGCCACGGCACCGGGAAGATCGGCAAGAAGCTGTGCCGTGCCTGCAACTCCTCCAGTGCCATCGGTGATGTGGCCGCCGGTGCCGCGCGCCGCGCGGCCAACCGGCTCAACGGCCGCGCCATCAAGGTCACGGAGATCGGTGTCATCGAGACGAACCGTGGGCGACGCAGCACCCGTGCCAGCACCGGCGTCCCCGGCAGCGCGCCCCGCGCGGCCTGCGCCTGCGGCGCCACCGAATGGCTCTACCACACCCCCCGCGGCAAGACCGTCTGCATGCGCGGCCACGGCTGCAACACCTGACCGGCCATCACTTCACATCCTCGAATCCCCAGAAAGGATCATCATGGCAAGCCGTGCGGAAAAAATTCTCTCGGACGCTAGCCGGGCGGGAGCCGAGAAGGCTTTCAAGGCGCAGAACGAAGCCCGAAAGAAGGAACTCGACAAGCTTGAGAAGCAGCTCGCCGAAATCATGGAACGTACCGGCGGTTCCCCGGCAGGAAGTGACCGCAAGGCCGCAGAGAAGATCTCCGAGGAAATTGCCGACCTCGAAAGTTTGATCACGTTCTGAGGCTGCAACCGCAAGCGCTGACCCGGCCGATCCCACCCCTTCACCACATCGAGAACAGGACTGGCCATGCCTCGCCCCCGTAGCCCCCGCCGGCACACCCGCGCGCAGCTGCGCGCGGGTGTGCCGGCGGGGGCTACGGGGGCGAGGCATGGCCAGTCCTGTTCTCGATGT
>NZ_JBFLUG010000359.1:0-1829 GCF_041008525.1 Parafrankia sp. FMc2
TCGCCGGCACCCTCGGCACTCCCGGCCAGGCCAACTACGCCGCCGCCAACACCTACCTCGACGCCCTCGCCCACCACCGCCAGGCCGGAGGCCTCCCCGCCACCAGCCTCGCCTGGGGCCTGTGGGAGGCCACCAGCACCATCACCGCCGAGCTGACGGCCACCGACCGCACCCGCATCCGCCGCGCGGGGCTGCTGCCGCTGCCGACGCCGCTGGGTCTGGCGCTGCTCGACGGCGCGCTCACCCGGGCGGAACCGCTCCTCGTACCCGCCCGCTTCGACCTGGCCGCGCTGCGCGGCGGGGGGGCGACGACCGGCCCAGCGGCGCCGCCGATGCCGATGCCGGTGCCGGTGCCGGTGCCGGTGCCGGTGCTGCGGGGCATCGTGCCCGCGCCGGTGCGGCGCCGGCGCGGGCGGGCCGCGTCGGACGACGGACCGGCGAACGAGCTCGTCCGGCGGCTGCTCGCGCTGCCGGCGCCGGAGCGCACGGCACCCGTCCTGGAGCTGGTCCGGACGACGGTCGCCACGGTGCTCGGCCACCCGGATCCGAGCGCGGTGCAGGCCGACCGGGCCTTCTCGGCAAGCGGGTTCGACTCGCTGGCCTCCGTGGAGCTGCGCAACCAGCTCGGCGCCAGCACCGGCCTGCGGCTGCCGGCCACGCTGGTCTTCGACCACCCGACCCCCGCGGCGCTGGCCGGGTTCCTGCGCGACGAGCTGCTCCGGCTCGCCGGGCCGGCCGGGGCACCCGATGAGGACGTCGACCCGCCGCCGGCGTCCACCCGGCCAGCCGGCGACGCCGACGAACCGATCGCGATCGTGGCGATGGCCTGCCGCTACCCCGGCGACGTCACCACTCCGGAGGAGCTGTGGCAGCTGGTCGCCGGCAGCGTCGACGCCGTCAGTGACTTCCCGGCCGACCGCGGCTGGAACGTCGACCGGCTGTACGACCCGGACCCGGAGGCCGCCGGGAGGTCGTACGCCCGCCACGGCGGGTTCCTGCATCACGCGCCCGACTTCGACGCCGAGTTCTTCGGGATCTCGCCGCGCGAGGCCGCGGCCACGGACCCGCAGCAGCGGTTGCTGCTGGAGGTCGCCTGGGAGACGTTCGAACGGGCCGGGATCGACCCGACGTCGCTGCGCGGCAGCCGCACCGGCGTGTTCGCCGGCGTGATGTACAGCGACTATGCGGCTCGGCTGATCAACCGGGTGCCCGCCGAGTTCGAGCCGTACCTCGGGAACGGCAGCGCGGGCAGTGTGGCCTCGGGCCGGGTGGCCTACACCTTCGGCCTCGAGGGCCCCGCAGTCACCGTGGACACCGCCTGCTCGTCGTCACTGGTCGCCGTGCACCTGGCCGCCCAGGCCCTGCGCAGCGGCGAGTGCACCCTGGCGCTGGCCGGCGGCGTGACCGTCATGGCCAGCCCGGCCGTGTTCGTCGAGTTCAGCCGGCAGCGGGGCCTGTCACCCGACGGCCGCTGCAAGGCCTTCGCCGACGCCGCCGACGGCACCGGCTGGGGCGAAGGCGCCGGCCTGCTGCTCCTGGAGAAACTCTCCGACGCCCGCGCCAACGGCCACCAGATCCTCGCCGTCATCCGCGGCACCGCCGTCAACCAGGACGGCGCCTCCAACGGCCTCACCGCCCCCAACGGCCCCTCCCAACAACGCGTCATCCGCACCGCCCTCACCAACGCCCGGCTGTCGGTCGCGGACGTCGACGCCGTCGAAGCCCACGGCACCGGCACCACCCTCGGCGACCCCATCGAAGCCCAGGCCCTCCTCGCCACCTACGGCCAGAACCGACCCGACAACCAGCCCCTCTACCTCGGCTCCATC
>NZ_JBFLUG010000035.1:0-67933 GCF_041008525.1 Parafrankia sp. FMc2
TCCTGGGCGTCAGGCCTTCGCCGGGTCCAGGCAGGAGCGCCGTCTCACATCAGTCCTCACGGGACAAGCACCGCAAGCGCTCCCTGCCGGGATCCACCGTGCGAAGGGAAGGTAGCGCCATCAGCGCTGGCCCCGCCGGTCCGGTGGACGGCGCCGAGGGAGACGACACCGAGGGCGACGATGACTGGGAACCTCTCCAGTACCACCTGAACGTCGACGGAACCCGGCGTGTCGTCTCCGGTGCCCGGCTGGAGGAGTCGCTGCTGACGGTGCTGCGGGAACGGCTCGGCGTCACCTCGGTGAAGGACGCCTGCGAGCAGGGCCGCTGCGGTGCCTGCTCCGTCCTGCTCGACGACCGGCTGGTGACGGCCTGCACGGTCCTCGCCGCCGACGCCGTGGACGCCCGCGTGCTGACGGTCGCCGGGCTCGGCGCGAGCGGGCCGGCGGCCCGGATCCAGGCCGCGTTCCTCGCCCATGGCGCGGTCCAGTGCGGGTTCTGCACACCGGGTCTGGTCGTGGCCGTCACCGACCTGCTCGGACGCCGCCCCGCCGCCGGAGAGCAGGAGATCCGGGAGGCGCTGGCGGGGAACATCTGCCGGTGTACCGGTTACGGCCGGATCCTCGCGGCGGTGCGGGACGTCCAGGCGGGCCGGCGGGCCCCCGGTGGCAGCGGGGCTCCTGGCGGCAGCGAGGCGAACGAGGCGAGCGAGGCGAACGAGGCGAACAGGGCGAACGGGGCGGCTGGGGCATGACGGGGCGTGCGGGAGTGGTCGGCGGGAACCGCGGAGTCGGGTCCTCGGAGCTCCGCCCGGACGGGGCGGCCAAGGCCGCCGGGGCCTTCGCCTACGCCGGCGATCTGCGTGTTCCCGGCATGCTGCACGCCCGGACGCTGCGCTCGCCGTACCCGCGGGCGCGGATCGGGCGGGTCGACACCGCCGCGGCCCGCCGGCTCGCCGGTGTCCTCGCCGTCGTCACCGCGGCGGACGTCCCCGGGGTCGCCACCTACGGGCTGATCAGCGCGGACCAGCCGGTGTTCGCCGCCACCGAGGCGCGCTACGCCGGTGAGCCCGTCGCGGCGGTCGCCGCGGTCGACGCGGCGACCGCACGGCGCGCCCTGGCGGCCATCCGGGTCGCGTACGAGCCGCTCCCGCCGCTCGTCGATCCCGGCCTCGCCGCCGAGCCGGGCGCCGAGCTGGTCCATCCGGACGGCAACATCTACCGGGAGATCACGCTGACCCACGGGAACCCGTCAGCCGAGGGGCCGGTCGCCGTCGAGGACAGCTATCTCGTCGGCATGCAGGACCAGGCCTTCCTGGCGCCGGAGGCGGCGCTCGTCGTCCCGGCCGCCGACGGCGGGCTCGACCTGCGGCTGGCCACCCAGTGGCTGCACTCCGACCGCGAGCAGATCGCCGCCTGCCTGGGGCTGCCCGAAGCACTGGTCAGGCTCGAGCTGGCCGGTGTCGGTGGGGCGTTCGGCGGTCGTGAGGACGTCACCCTGCAGATCCACGGCGCGTTGCTCGCTCTCGCGACCGGCCGGCCGGTACGGATCGCCTACGACCGGGTCGAGTCGTTCCTGGGGCATCCGCACCGCCACCCGGCGCGGATGTGGTTCCGGCACACCGCCACCGCGGCGGGCGACCTGGTCAGCGTGCACGCACGGATCCTCATGGACGGCGGGGCCTACACGTCATCGTCGCCCGCGGTGCTGGCGAACGCCGTCACCCATGCGGCCGGGCCGTACCGGGTGCCGAACGCGCAGCTCGACGGCACCGTCGTCCGGACGAACAACCCGCCGTGCGGAGCGATGCGGGGGTTCGGTGTGCCGCAGGTCGCGTTCGGCCACGAGGCGCAGATGGACCGGCTGGCCGACCTGCTGGGCCTGCACCCGGTCGCGCTGCGCACCCGCAACGCCCTGCAGCCGGGGGATGTGCTGCCGACCGGCCAGATCCTCGGCGCGCCGCTGCCCGTCCGGGAGGTGATCGAGGCGGTGGCGGCGCGTCCGCTGCCCCCGCCGCTCACCGCCGCCGCTGCCCAGACCGCCCTGCCCGGCGGCCAGGCGACCGCCGCGACCCACAGCCGCGTCCGCCGCGGCGTCGGCTTCGCGCTCGGCTACAAGAACCTGCTCTTCTCCGAGGGCTTCGACGACGCGTCCACGGCGCGGGCCCGGCTCGCCCTCGACAGCGACGGCCTTCCGTTCGTGACTGTTCACAGTGCGTGCTCCGAGGTGGGGCAGGGATTCGTCACCGTCGCCGGGCAGATCGCGCGTACCGAGCTCGGCGTGGAGCGGATCGAGCTGTTGCCGGCGGACACCGGTATCGGCAGCGCCGGCTCGACCAGCGCCTCCCGGCAGACGTGGATGAGCGGCGGCGCGGTGCGCGGGGCCTGCGTGGCCGTGGTCGACCGGCTGCTCGCCCGGGTGGCCCGCTCGCTGGGCCTGCCGCCGGAGGTGGTCGAGTCGCCCCGGCGGTCGCTGGTGATCGACGGCGGCGAGATCATCGGCACCGAGACGGGCACCCGGCTCCCGCTGGCCGAGGCTCTCGCCGCCGGCGGGCCGGTGGAAGCCGAGTACACCTTTCACCACCGGCGCACCACCGCACTGGACGAGCGTGGCCAGGGTGATCCGCATGTGGCCTTCGCGGCCGCGGCGCATCGCGCGGTGGTCGACGTCGATCTCGATCTCGGCCTGGTCCGGGTCGTCGCGATGGCGCTGGCGCAGGACTGCGGCACGGTGATCAATCCGCTGTCCCTGCGCGGCCAGGTGGAGGGGGGCACCGCCCAGGGCCTGGGTCTGGCGGTGATGGAGGAACTGGTCACCGTGGGGGGCGTGGTGACCAACCCGAGCCTGCACGACTACCTGCTTCCGACCGCCGCCGACGTGCCCGCCCTCGACTTCGTCGCGCTGACCTACCCGCAGCCGGACGCCCCCTACGGAGTGAAGGGCGTCGGAGAGGCCCCGACCTGCACGGCGACCGCCGCGGTCGTCGCCGCGATCCGCGACGCCGTCGGCCGCGACCTGCGCCGCGTACCGGTCCGCCCGGTGGACCTGGTCGACCTGTGAGCGGGATGTCTCCGGAGCTGCCTGAACTGCCCGAGTCGCTTCAGGTGATCCGTTCGAGCCGGGTCGTGCTGCCGGACGGGGAGCGCCCGGCCGCGGTCCACGTCGCTGCCGGGAGGGTCACCGCCGTCACCGGGCCTGCCGACATCCCGCCGGGCCGCCTGGTCACCGATCTCGGCAGCCTGGTGCTGATGCCCGGCGTCGTGGACACCCATGTCCACGTCAACGAGCCGGGGCGCACCGACTGGGAGGGCTTCGCCACCGCGACCCGGGCCGCCGCCGCCGGCGGCGTCACCACGATCATCGACATGCCCCTGAACGCGATCCCGCCGACCACCTCGGTGCGGGCACTGACCGCCAAGCGGGCGGCGGCGGCCGGCCAGGTGGCGGTCGACGTCGGCTTCTGGGGCGGCATCATCGGCGCCGACGCCCGTCGCCTCGACGACCTGGCCGCTCTGCACGACAGCGGGGTGTTCGGCTTCAAGGCCTTCCTCGCCCCGTCCGGTGTCGAGGAGTTCCCCCACGTCAGCCTGGACGTCCTGGCCGCCGCGTCCCGGCACACCGCCCGGATGGGCGCCCTCACCGTGGTTCACGCGGAGTCGCCGTCCGTCCTCGCCGGCGCACCCCCCGCCGCGGGCCGTGCGTTCGCCAGCTGGCTGCGGTCCCGGCCACCGGCGGCGGAGCGGGCCGCGGTTGCCGCGCTGGGCGCCCTCGCCGCCTCGACCGGCGCCCGGCTGCACGTCCTGCACCTGGCGGCCGCCGAGGCGCTCGGGGACATCCTGTCGGCCCGCGAGGCGGGGCTGCCGCTGACCGCGGAGACCTGCCCGCACTACCTGACCTTCGTCGCGGAGGAGGTGCCCGACGGCGCCACCGCCTTCAAGTGCGCGCCGCCGATCCGCGAGCGCCCGAACCTGGACCGGCTGTGGGACGGCCTGGCCGAGGGCCTGCTCGCCGGCGTCGTCACCGACCACTCGCCGTCCACGCCCGCGCTGAAGTCGCTGGACACGGGTGACTTCGGGACGGCCTGGGGCGGCATCGCGTCCGTCCAGCTCGGGCTGTCGGCGGTGTGGACCCAGGCGCGGCGGCGCGGCCACGGCGTCGCGGACGTCGTGCGGTGGATGTGCGCGGGCCCGGCGGACCTCGCCGGTCTGGGCGCGCCCGGCCTCGGCGCGGAGGGCGCGGGGCCGGCACCCCGCGGATCCAAGGGACGGATCGCCGTCGGCGCGGACGCGGACCTGGTCATCTTCGACCCGGACGGAAGCTTCCTCGTCGAACCGTCCCTGTTGCGCCACCGTCATCCGCTGACCCCATACGCTGGGCGAACGCTGGATGGCCTGGTGCTCGCGACCTACCTGCGAGGGCACCGGGCGGACGGCGACCGGCCGGTCCGCGGCCGGCTGCTCGAACGACCGTAGGGCCCACCCGCCGCCGCAGCCGAAGGAGCCCCACAGTGACCGACGCGCCCGATCTGACGAATCTCGTCGACCTCGCCGCCGCCCGGTTCGGCGGGTCTGTCGTGGCGGTGAACGACGAGTTCTTCGCCCTTGCCGAGAGGATGCTGCTTCCCGAGGCGCCGGTGACCCGCCCCGGCGTGTTCACCGAGCGGGGCCAGTGGACCGATGGCTGGGAGACCCGGCGCCGCCGGGACGTCCCCCCCGGATCGGACTGGGCAATCATCCGTCTCGGGTCGCCCGGCATCGTGCACGCGGTCACCGTCGACACCACCCACTTCACCGGCAACGCGCCGGAGGCGGTCGAGCTGCACGGCGCCACGCTGGCCGGCTACCCGTCCGCGGAGGAGGTCGCCGAGGACTCGGTCACCTGGGTGCCGCTGGTGGGCCGCACGCCCGTCGCCGCTGACGCGGCCAACGTGCTGGTCGTTCCGGAGGAGGCCAGGTTCCGCATCAGCCACCTGCGGCTGACGATCCATCCCGACGGCGGGGTGGCCCGGTTGCGGGTGCACGGGGTGGTCGTCCCCGACCCGCGTCTCCTCGACCGGGTGACCTCGGATCTCGCCGCCGCCTACCTGGGCGGTGTGGTGGTCGCGGCCAGCGACATGCACTACGGCGACCGGCACAACCTGAACGCCTCCGGCGACGCCCGCGTCATGGGCGAGGGGTGGGAGACCCGGCGCCGGCGCGGCGAGGGGCATGACTGGGCCGTGATCCGCCTGGCGACGGAGGGCACCGTCGTGCGGGCGGAGGTCGACACCCGGCACTTCCGTGGCAACGCCCCGCGCGCCGTCGCCCTGTGGGCCGCCAACGCCCCCGAGACCGGCGACGACGCGCTGGCCGCGGACGGGTTCGCGGCGATCACGGGCTGGCGGCCCCTGCTGCCCCGCACCAGGGTGCAGCCGAACACGCGGCACCTGTTCGACCTGGAGGTCCCGGTCGAGGCCACCCACGTCCGCGTCGACGCCGTCCCGGACGGCGGTCTGGCCCGGCTGCGGCTGCTCGGTGCCCCGACCGCGGCGGGCCGGGAGGCGCTGGCCATGCGCTGGTTCGACTCGCTGGCCCCTGCCGCGGCCCGCGAGGAGCTGCTGGCCTGCTGCGGCTCCGAGGACTGGGCCGATGCCGTCGCCGCCCGCCGGCCCTTCGGCCAGCTCGCCGCGTTGCTGCCCGCCGCCGAGCAGGAGTGGTGGAACCTGCCGGAGTCGGCCTGGCTCGAGGCGTTCACCGCCCACCCCCGGATCGGGGAGCGGCCAGGACCCGCGCCGACTCCGCCCACCTCCTCGCGGGCCACCGTGGTCACGATCGACGCCCCGCGCCGGGAGCAGGCCGCGCTCGAGCAGGCGAGCGAGGAGATTCGCGCCGCGTTCACCGAGGGGAACGCCGCCTACGAAGATCGTTTTGGTTTCATCTTCCTGGTTCGTGCCGCCGGGCGTGGCGCGGAGGAGATGTTGGCCCTGTTGCGGGAGAGGATGGCCAACGACCCGGCCGCGGAGCTTCGCGTGGCCGCCGGTCAGCAGGCCGAGATCACGGCGCTGCGGCTCAGTCACCTGATCACCGGCGGCTGACGGCCCGGCGCCCTGCTCCCGGCTCGGGAACGAGGGCGCCGCGGGCGGGCGTGCCGGGCGGCGGCCGGAGATGGTGGTGCGCGTGAGCCTGTCAACCCATGTCCTGGACACCGGTTCGGGCCGGCCGGCGGTTGACGTCCCGGTCCGGCTCGAACGGGCCGTGCTGACCCTTGACGGCGGGGTGAAGGGGTGGCGCCCGGTCGCCGAGACGGTCACCGACAGGGACGGCCGGGTAACGGACCTGCCCGCCGACAGCACCGGCACCTGGCGGCTGATCTTCGACACCGCGCAGCACTCGGCGTTCCACCCGGAGGTCGCGATCGTCTTCGTCATCAGGGACGCGGCCGAGCACCACCACGTTCCGCTGCTGCTGGCGCCCTATGGCTACACCACCTACCGCGGCAGCTGAAGCAGAGGTCGGCCCCGTGGCGGCCGGTCAGGGGCCCGGGTGGGCGGTGGTGCCGGCGGTTCCGGTGGTGCCGGTGGTTCCGGTCGTGTCGGTGGTGTCGGTCGTGTCGGTGGGGTTGGTGCGGCCGCCAAGCCGGGCCACGGTCGCCAGGTCCAACCCGGCGGCGCGCAGGCCGGCCTCGTCGAGCAGCCGGGCGTCCAGGGCCCGCAGAACATGCCCCGCCAGTGCCCGTGCTGTCGCGGGCTCGTCCGCCACCGACCCGCGAGACCGGGCCGTCGCGTAGTCCGCGAGCCGGCGCAGGGCGTCCGGCAGGCCCGTGAGCAGGCAGCCCGCGACAGCGGCGTGCCGGCTGACCAGCTGCGCCGGATGCAGGTCCCAGCCCTGGTACAGCCCCCGCGACCAGGCCCGGCGGATCAGCCCGGCATGCCGGCGCCAGCCGGCGTGGACGTCCGCGGCCGACCCGACGGGCAGCAGGTTGCACGAGCCGTCGGCCACCCGCAGGCCGGTCCCCGCCGCGGTGAGCTGCATCAGCGCGGTGGCCAGCTCGACCGCCGGATGGTCGCTGGCCTGGTTGGCCGCACTGACGCCGAGCGCGGCCGAGTAGTCGTAGGTGCCGACGTGCAGCGCGGCCAGCCGCCCGGGTGCGGTGGCTGCCAGCGCCGGCAGGGCCAGGACCGCGGCCGGGGTCTCGATCTGCACCTCCAGCGGAATCGGCGCGATCCCGAGCCGCTGCTCGAGCGCCGCGAGGACGTCGCCGAACACCGCGACCTGCTCCGGCGCGCTCACCTTGGGCAGGGTCACCACCAGGCCTGGGGGCGGGCCGTCGGTGCCGGCGAGAGCGGTGAGGAACAGGTCGAGGGTGCGCAGACCGCGCCGGCGCACGGCCGCGTCGAGCGATTTCGGGCGCAGGCCGTAGGAGACCGGCAGCGTCCCCGCCGACGCCGCGTCACGCAGTGCCCGGGCGGCCGCGACGGCGTGCGTGTCCTCGACGGCGTCCGGCCGGATGCCGTAACCGTCCTCGAAGTCGACCCGCAGATCCTGGACCGGCTCGATCGCCAGGGTGCGTACGACGTGCGCGTGGATGTCCTCGGCGATCGGCGCCGCTGTGCCGCCGAGCGTGACCTCCGCGAGCAGGCCCGGCTCGGGCGCGTGCCGCACCAGCACCTCGCGGGCCGCTCGCCCCCACGTGGGAACGACGTCCGGCGTGAGCTGGTCGGCGGGCAGGTAACAGGTGTGGACGGGCTGGCGGGTCCCCGGCTCGCCCGGGAAACGCGCGGCCAGGACGGCATCGACGCGGGCGAGGCTCCCGGTGAGTGCGGCAAGCACCTCGTCGGGCAGGGTCACGTCCGTCCCGCCGCCGGGGGTCACAGCGGCCGGCATCGGACCGAGGACGGGCATCTGACGGAGGAGAGGAGTACGCCGCCGCCGGCGCTTTCTGCGCCGATCGGGGGATTCGGCGGGCGGCGCCGACGGCGGCTGCCTGGGGCGCGATACGTGCGCGGCCCGACGCAGGTCGGCTGCTGAGCTACACGTTTCCGTCTGCAGAATACTGCGTCGGAGCGCTCCTGCCCAACCGGGGCCAATGCGGTCGAGCCAGTCGAGCCAGTCGAGGTCACGGGGTGGTGCCGGCCTTCTCGAACGCGCCCTGGATCCCGCGGGAGATCTCCCGATGGCGACGGAGCATCTCCGCGAGATCGGGGTGCACCGGCGTTCCGTTCTCCACCACGAGGCGCCCGGCCACGACCGTGTGCCTGGCCGCTGTGGGCCCGCACCGCAGCCAGGCGTCGACCGGGTCGGACAGCGCCCCGGCGAACGCCACCCCGTCCATCGGCCAGACCACGAGGTCGCCGGCGGAGCCGACGGAGAGCTCGCCGATCTCCCCCGTCCGGCCGAGGCAGGCGGCCCCGCCGCGGGTGGCCATCTCCAGCGCGTCGCGGGCGGACATCGCGGCGGCTCCGTGCCGGAGCCGGCCGAGCAGCATCGCGGTGCGTGCCTCCAGCCAGAGCGAGGCCGCGTCGGCCGAGGCGGAGCCGTCACAGCCCAGGCCGACCGGCACCCCGGCCGCGCGGAACTCGGCGATCGGCGCGAGCCCGCCGCCGAGGATCATGTTGCTGCTCGGGCAGTGGGCCACCCCGGTTCCCCAGCTGCCGAGGCGCACGATCTCGTCGGCGTCGGGGCAGATGCAGTGCGCGACCCAGGCCCGGTCGCTGCCCCAGCCGACCTCGGCGAACTGGTCGATCGGCCGCCGCCCGAACACCGCCAGGCAGTAGTCGTCCTCCTCGGGATCCTCGGCCAGATGGGTGTGCAGGCGGACGTCGAGCGTCTCCGCCAGTTCCGCGGTGGCCTTCATCAGCTCGGGGCTCACCGAGAACGGGGAGCACGGCGCGAGTGCCACCCGGATCATCGCCCCGTGGGAGGGGTCGTGATGCCTGGCCACGAGCCGGGCGGAGTCGGCCAGAATCTCGTCCGGGTCCTGCACGACGGAGTCCGGGGGAAGACCGCCGTCCTTCGCCGAAAGCGACATCGAACCGCGGGTCGGGTGGAACCGCATCCCGAGCAGGCGCGCCGCCGCGATCTCGGCCGAAACGAGATCGCCGCCGCCGCGCGGGTGGACGTAGAGATGGTCCGTGGACGTCGTACAGCCACCCAGCGCCAGCTCCGTCAGGCCCACGTAGGCGGAGGTGTGCACCGCCTCCTCGTCCAGCCGGGACCAGAGCGGGTAGAGCGTTGTCAACCAGGTGAAAAGCGTCCCGCCCAGCGCCGGTGCGAAGGAACGGGTGAGGTTCTGGTAGATGTGGTGATGCGTGTTCACCAGCCCCGGTGTGACCAGGGCGCCGTCGGCTCGCAGCGTGCGGGTCGCGGCGGGCGGCGGCTCGGCGGGGCCACCGATCGCACTGACGAGACCGTCGGTGATCGCCACCCAGCCACCGGGAATCTCGCGGCGGGCGGCGTCGACGGTCGCGACCAGTTCCGCGCCCGTCACCAGGAGATCGGCGACGGGGCTGTCAACGGGGGAGCCCACAGCCGGGCCGGGTGCGGTCATGGGCCCGATTCTGCTGGTGCGGAGTTTCGCAGGGGTGACAGCGGTACCGGGGTGAGAGCAGGAGCGGGAGCAGGGGTGGCAGTGGAGCAGGGGTGGCAGTGGAACAGGGCAGCAGGTTCATCGTCATCGACGATCCGGCGGACCCGCGGGTCGCGGACTATGTCGCGCTGACCGACGTGGCGTTGCGCCGGCGCCGGGAGCCGGCCGAGGGCCTGTTCATCGCCGAGGGCGAGCGGGTGATCGAGCGCGCGCTGCGCGCCGGCTACCAGCCGCGGTCGGTGCTGGTGTCCCCGGCACGCCTCGCCGGAGTTCCGGAGCGGATCTGGGCGGAACCGGCCGCCGGCCACCCGCCGCCCGTGTTCGTGGCCGGGCCGCCCGTGCTCGAGGCGATCACCGGTTTCGAGGTCCATCGCGGGGCGCTGGCGTCGATGTGCCGGCGCCCCGCGCTCGACCCCGCCCAGGTTCTCGCCGCCGCCCGTCGGGTGCTCGTCTGCGAGGACCTGGTCAGCCACACCAACCTCGGCGCGATCTTCAGATCGGCGGCGGGCCTGGGCATGGACGCCGTCCTGCTGAGCCCGCGGTGCGCCGACCCGCTGTACCGCCGGTCGGTGCGGGTCTCCATGGGGGAGGTCTTCGCCGTGCCCTACGCCCGGCTCGACCCGTGGCCCGGCGCACTGGATCTGGTGCGCGCCGCGGGCTTCGAGGTGGTGGCGCTGACCCCCGCCCCCGATGCCGAGGAACTGACACCGGCCTGGGGAGCGGCGGCGGACCGGGTGGCGCTGCTGCTGGGGACGGAAGGCGCCGGGCTCAGCGAGGCGGCGCAGGCGGCGGCGACGAGGAGGGCACGGATCCCGATGGCCCACGGCGTGGACTCCCTCAATGTCGCCGCCACGGCCGCCATCGCCTGCTACCTGCTGGGTATCCGGTCCCGCTGACTGCCGGGCACCCGTTGCCGCTGGCCGTTCGTTCGGTCGCAACGGCCGTCCGTTCGGTGCGCGCTGGCCGTCCCGTTCGGCACGCCGGCGCCGCGCGCAGCATGCTGGCAGCATGACCTCCGACGGTGACCCGGTCGCGGACGAGGATCCCGGGCCGGACGCGCCGGGCTATGCCGGGCTGGCGACGTTCGCCGGCCTGCCGTGGATGCCCGGCCTCGGCGAGCTGCGCGAGCGCCGGCCCGACGTGGCCGTCGTCGGCGCGCCGTTCGACATCGCGACCACCCACCGGCCGGGCGCCCGGTTCGGCCCGCGGGCGCTGCGCGCCCAGGCGTACAACCCGGGCACCTACCATCTCGACCTCGGCATCGAGATCTTCGACTGGCTGGACGTCGTCGACGCCGGCGACGCGCACTGCCCGCACGGCCTCACGGAAGCCTCCCACCGCAACATCCGGACGAAGGTCCGGCAGATCGCGGAGCTCGGCATCAGGCCGCTGATCCTCGGAGGTGACCACTCGATCACCTGGCCGGCGGCGAGCGGGGTCGCCGAGGCGGTCGGGTGGGGCGAGGTCGGGCTGCTCCACTTCGACGCGCACGCCGACACCGCGGACATCATCGACGGGAACCTGGCCTCGCACGGGACGCCGATGCGCCGGCTGATCGAGTCCGGCGCGGTGCGGGGGCGCAACTTCGTCCAGGTGGGGCTGCGCGGCTACTGGCCGCCACCGGACGTCTTCGCCTGGATGCGGGACCAGGGGATGCGCTGGCACCTGATGCAGGAGATCTGGGAGCGCGGCAGCCGCGAGGTCATCACCGAGGCGATCGCGCAGGCGGTGGACGGCTGCCGCGCGCTCTACCTGTCGGTCGACATCGACGTGCTCGACCCTGGCTTCGCCCCCGGCACCGGCACGCCCGAGCCCGGCGGCATGACGCCGGTGGACCTGCTGCGGGCCGTCCGGCAGATTGCGCTGGACACACCGATCGTGGCGGCGGACATCGTCGAGGTGTCGCCACCGTACGACCACGCGGACACGACGGTGAACAGCGCGCACCGGTTGGCCCTGGAAATCTTCGCCGCGCTCGCGCACCGCCGCCGAACCGAGGCCGGCGAGACGCCGGACCTGCCGGGGAAGGCCCCCGACAGCTGATCCCGCCCCACAACTGAGCCTTGCCCGGCCCCATATGAGCCTGCCCGGTGCCCGAGGCCCCGCAACCGGGCCTGTCCGCGGCCGGGACGGATCCCCTCAGGCCGCGCTGGGCTCCTTCAACGCGAGTATCTCGCGGGCCGTTCCGACCTGCAGGATCCGTCCCTCGCTCAGCACGGCGACCCGGTCGGCGAGTGCCAGGGCCTCGTCTCGGTCGGCGGTGGAATGCACGACGGTGATACCAACCTGTCGCTGCACGGTCCTGAGGTCCTCGCGAAGCGCGGAACGCAGCTGTCCGTCTACGGATCGAAGAGGGTCGTCGAGTACCAGGATCCGCGGGCGGACCACGAGCGCACGGGCCAGAGCCACCCGCTGCTGTTGTTCACCAGAAAGCTGGGGGGGACGCCGCCGCGCGTATTCCGACATTTGGACGGCGGCGAGTGCGGAGCGCACCCGGATCGATGTCTCCGCGCGACCGCGAGTTGCCCGGGCGCCGGCATGGCGCAGCCCGAACGCCACATTTGCGGCGACATCGAGGAAGGGAAACAAGGTATAGCCGCCGAATATCGCACTGACTGTGTGACGGTACGTGGACGAGCCGCTCGCATCCTCGCCGTCGACGAGAACCTGGCCGGATGACGGCTGGTCGGCTCCCGTGAGCAGCCGGAGCGCGGCGGTCTTGCCGCTTCCCGACGGGCCATGGAGACAGAAGTACTCACCGGCGTTGATCGTCAGACTGACCTCGTCGAGTGCGGTGACGTCACCGAACCGCCGACGCACTCCGACAAGATCGATCCGGCCGGTGCGACGGCCGCTTTCCGCCATACTCACCCCCAGCTGCCCCGGCCTGCCCTGGTGCGGACGGGGCGGGAACGACAGTCTCATCTTGGCCCGGGCTGGTATCGCCCGCCCCGCCGCCCGCGCGGACCCGATCGCCCGCGGATGGAGTCTGTTGGGCCTGCGGTTATCTGACGCCCCCCGCCCGGACCTGCGTGGGCCCTGCCCCGCGTGCGCGGTGCCGCGGGGTGGGAGGACGTCACTGCTGATCGGGAACGTGATCAGGAACGCGGATCGAGGTGGAGCGCATCCTCTTCCGCGGTACGCCGCCACGCCTGTTCGTCAGCGGATCGGCGCCGTTGATGGGCTCCGTCGAGGCCTTCCACGACCTGGTCCGGACCGGAGTCGTCGAACGTCGAATCGCCGGACGACCTGCCGGTGAGAAAATCAACATCCTCGTCTCGCCCCGGGCCGGCGCCCTCCGTCTCCGCGTACGGATCCGGATCCGGGACCTCCGCGGCGAGTTGGCGATCAAAGGACGACGAGCGCTCCTCCCGCGGCGTCAGTGGATTGCGGATCAGGCCACTCGGCCGGTCCGGCGGATCCCAGCTGTCATCGAGGGGATCGAGACCGGCGTCGGTCGTCCCCAGATCGTCGCTGTCGGTGATCTCGGCACGTTCCAGCGGAGAGCTGCCGTCGAGGTCACGGACGTCGACGTCAGGCTGGCTGTCCGAGGCGGGCCATGTCATCGCTGCCTCCTGTTCCGGGTACAACGGCCGAGCTGTTGCGGCATGAACGCGGACGGGGCGACCGGATCACGCGATGCTCCGACCGCTCCCGACCATGGCCCTTCCCGAGCACGACCGGGCTAACCGGGCCATCTGTCCAGTACTCGGCGGCGTTGCGCACCCCCGATGCGGGAAGGGGAGGGGATAACGTATAGCGTCCCCAAATGTGGCTACTGTTGCTGAGCGGATTCTCGGGCAGCTCGCGCTGATTCCCGAGGGACAGGATGACGGCTCGCTGGCAGCGGCGATCAACGCGAATCGCGCAACGGTCAACCAGGTCTGCCGCCGCCTCGCGGCGCAGGGCAGCCTGGAGCGGGGCCCGGGCCCCGGCGGCCTGATCGTCAACAGGCTGCCGGCGAGGGCTGGTTCCGCGGCGGCCTCCGCGCTGGCGGCGGAACCAGCCTCGGAGGCGCTTCCCGCAGCCTCGGAGGTCCTGCCCGCACCCACTGTCCTGCCCGCACCAGCCGCGGGCCCGCCAGAGCCGGAGCCTGTGGTCGTCGAGCCGGAGCCTGTGGTCGTCGAGCCGGAGCCTGTGGTCGTCGAGCCGGAGCCTGTGGTCGTCGAGCCGGAGCCTGTGGTCGTCGAGCCGGAGCCTGTGGTCGTCGAGCCGGAGCCTGTGGCTGTCGAGCCGGAGCCTGTGGTCGTCGAGCCGGAGCCTGTGGTCGTCGAGCCGGAGCCTGTGGCTGTCGAGCCGGAGCCTGTGGCTGTCGAGCCGGAGCCTGTGGCTGTCGAGCCGGAGCCTGTGGTCGTCGAGCCGGAGCCTGTGGTCGTCGAGCCGGCCGAGATCGCGCCGGATGAGGCCGTACCGGTCGCTCCGGTTCCCGAGCAGGAGGTGGCTGACGAGACCGTCGTCGGCGCTTCCGCCCGGGCTGTTGATCCCGAGGACCACCTGGATCCGGAGGGTCGAGACAGCGTGACGGATGACGAGGACGCCGCGGATCCGGCGTCCGAGGTGGTCCGTGCGGAGAACGTCGAGGTGGTCGCCGTGGCGGTGCCGGCGTCCGCGCCGGTAGTGCCGGCAGCCGCGAACAGCGGCCCGGCGCGGGACGGTCTCGCGGACGTGGACGCGGTCGCCGCGCTCGGTCAGATGATCGCGGCGATCGACGAGACGGTCGCGGCGATCGCGGCCACGGCGGCGCCCCGGCCCGTGACCTCGGTGTCGGTGGAGGTGCCGGCGTCGCCTCATGATGGCGGTGCCGGCGCTGGTGGCCACGAAGGGAACGGGCGGGTGGTCGACGTCGTTCGGACCGAGGCCGAGGCCCCGGCTGCTGCGGGACCCGCGGCGGCGGAGCGGGAGGCCGGTCAGCCGCCGGCAGCTGACGGCACTGCGGAGGATGCCGGCAGCGAGGATGCCGACAGTCCGGTCACACCTGCGGTTCGCCGGACGTGGTGGCGGCGGTTGTTCGTACGCGGCAACGGATGAGCTGGTGGCCCGGTGCAGAGTCCCGCTGCCGGCGGTGACGTCCTCACTGTCGGTAGCCTGGCCGGCGTAGCCCGCGCGGAGCTCGTGGCGTGTGAGCGTCATCGATCAATCAGAGGAGTGCATGTTCATGCGAGCGAGAGCGCTCGTCGCCGGGGTTGTGCTGTCGTCTCTGGCGCTTGTCGCCTGCGGCAGCCGCGCGGGTGATTCAGATCAGTCGTCGAACGGTTCGCCGACCGGCGGCACGTCGACCAACACCGCATCGGACACGGGCGTGACACCGACCGAGATCAAGGTCGGCACGATCGTCGGTATGAGCGGTGGCTTGGGCCCGGACACGTTCTCGGCGTCCCTGTACGGGGCCCGCGCCTACTTCAAGGCGCTCAACGCCCGCGGTGGTGTCAACGGGCGCACGGTCAACCTGGTGTCCTGCGACGACAAGAGCACCGGGGACGACAATGTCGCCTGTGCCCACCAGCTGGTCGACGACGAGAAGGTCTTCGCGCTGGCCGGTGTCACGGCGTTCGACTACGCCGGTGCCCAGTACATCGACGCGGAGGGTGTGCCGGACATCGGCGGCCAGCCGGTCTCGACGCAGTACGACCAGTACGAGCACCTGTACTCGATCTACGGCAGCGACTACCCGCGTGACGGCCGCCGGCCGGGCTTCGACGGGCAGCTGTACGCCGGGACCGAGAACTACCGCTGGTTCAAGGAGAAGCTCGGCGCCCGGGTCGCGGGTGTGGTCTCCTACAACATCGCCCAGTCGCAGCGGTACGCGACGGTGATCGCGGACGGGCTGCGTGCCGAGGGGTACCAGGTCATCGAGGAGCAGATCAACCTCAGTGCTCCGAACTGGGCCGCGGCCGCGCAGAACATGAAGAACCGCGGAGTCGAGATCGTGTTCGACGCGATGGAGGACACCGGCAACAGCCAGCTCTGCTCGGCCATGGAACAGCAGGGCCTGAACCTGCAGGCCAAGGTCACCACCTCGCAGGGCATGTCGAGCACGCTCGGCCAGCTCTACGCCAACTCGCCGAAGTGCCGCAACAGCGTCTACGCGACGACCCAGTCGGCGACCTTCTCCGACGAGTCGATCCCGGCCGTCAAGGAGTTCCGGGACGCCATCGCGACGCACGAGCCGGACCGCGTCGAGAAGATGAACCAGTGGATGCTCGAGGGCTACGCGTCCGCGCAGTGGCTGACCGACGCGATGGAGTCCTGCGGGGCTGACCTGACCCGCACCTGCGTCGAGGAGTACATGAACCGCGACGAGCCCTACGACGGCCACGGCCTGTTGACCGCCCGTGACTTCGTGAAGGACGAGCAGCCGCCGTCCGAGCTGCGGAACTGCCTCAATGTGGCCCGCTGGCAGGACACCGCGAACGGTGGCCGGGGCGGTTGGGTCACCGAGGGCGGCGACATGAACGCCAACTGCTTCACCGTGCGGAACCTGGCGTACCCGGCGGCCTGAGCGACCGGAGCGGCGCGTAACCCGCGCAGAACGGCGAACGCCGCGTGGCCCTCGGGCCACGCGGCGTTCGTGTTGTCGGTGTCGTTTGTCGATGGTGCCGTTGCCGTTGCCTGGTCCGGTCGCGGCCGGGCTGCCGGCGCGGTGCTGTCAGGAGTGCGCGCTGGCGGCCAGCAGCTCGCTGGCGCCGAGCTCCGCCGGGGTGCCGGCGAAGGTGATCTCGCCGCGGTGCAGTACGTACACCATGTCGGCCAGGGCGAGCGCCTCCTCGGTGTACTGGTCGGCGAGGATCACCGTGGTTCCCGCGTCGGCGACCGTCCCGAGCCAGGCGAACAGCTCACCGGCGACCTTCGGGGACAGCCCGAGCGAGAGCTCGTCCACCATGAGCACCGACGGGCGCGCGAGCAGGGCGCGGGCCAGGGCCAGCATCCGCCGCTCACCGCCGGACATGGAGCCGGCCCGCTGGCTCAGACGCTCCTGCAGCCGGGGGAACGCCTCCAGGGCGGGGGTGATGTCCGGATGGCCGCTGGCCTCGGCGATGACCTGCAGGTTGTCGCGGACGGACAGCGTCGCGAACACAGCCCGCTCGTCCGGGACGAGCATCAGGCCGCGCTTCGCCCGGTTCGTCGTGGTCATCTTCGTGATCTGCTCGCCGCGCCAGCTCAGCGTGCCGCCGCGCAGCGGGATGAGGCCGGCGAGGACGCGCAGGGTGGTGCTCTTGCCCGCGCCGTTCGCGCCGAGCAGCGCCGTGACCGCCCCGGACGGGATGGCCATCGTGATCCCGTGCAGGACCTCGATGGTGCGGTAGCCCGCGCGGGCGCCGTCCAGGAGCAGCTCGACGGCGGGCAGGTCACCCGTGCTGGCGGCACCGCTGCCGTCGTCGTCGTCGGCGGCGGGCGGGGCGGAGCCGGTGGCGGAGCGCGTGCCGGTGTTGTCGGCGGTGTTGTTGTCGGCGTGGTTGCCGGCGGTCGAGGTCACCCGGTTCTCCAGGGGTGTGCCGCTCATCGGGCGGCCGGGAAGGCAGGCTGGGGAAGCGGCGAAAGCCCGTTCGGCGGCGAGACACCGCCCGGGGGCGGGGCGCTGGTCGACTTCGAGGCCAGCGGGCCCTGGGCCAGGTAGACCGACCGCACGGTCGGGTCGTTGCGCACCACGTCGGGGGCGCCTTCGGCCACCACCCGGCCGCCGACCATCGCGTACACCCGGTCGACGACCGCGAACACGAGGTCCACGTCGTGGTCGACGAGCAGGATCGCCACGCCCTCGTCGGCGATCCTGCGCACCAGCGCCGAGAACCTGTCGGTCTCGGCGGCGTCCAGGCCGCTCGCGGGCTCGTCCAGGAGCAGAACGTCCGGGCGTGCGCACAGGGCCCGGGCGAACTCGACGAGCCGCAGTGCACCGGTAGGCAGGGTGCCGGCGACCGCCCCGCGGATGTCCGCCAGCTCCAGCGAGTCGAGGACCTCGTCGACGACGGCCAGGGCACTGGCGCGCCCGCGTGCCTTCAGCCCGAGCAGCCCACCGGCGTAGTCGCGGCGCCGGTTCTCCGCGGCGACCAGCAGATTGTCGCCCACCGTGAGGCTGGGGAACAACGACGGCACCTGGAAGGTCTGCACCAGCCCACGCCGGGAGCGGGCGTCCGGACTCATCCGGGTGATGTCGCGCTGGCCGAGCAGCACCTTGCCGCCGTCCGGCTGCTCCACACCGGTGAGCAGACTGAACAGTGTCGACTTCCCGGCGCCGTTCGGGCCGATGAGGCCGGTGATCTGGCCTCTCGGAACGTCCATGCTGACGTTCTCGACGGCGGTCAGTCCGCCGTAGCGGCGGACGAGGTCACGTGCCCGCAGGTCGTTGCGGCTCATCAGACACCTCTCTCGACCGGGAGTCCGGGTAGGCGCTGGCGGTGCCCGGCACGGTTCTGGCCGTCGGCGGAGGCGTCCGCCGCGGCCCGCATGCTGGGCAGCGTCTCCAGGGCCAGGCCGCTGCGGGCGGTGTGGGTCGCGACCGCGGTGAGCAGTGCCTCTCCGAACGCGGTCGGGGCGGGTGCCCCGGCGGGAAGCACGACGCGGACGGCGCTGCCCGCAGCGCCGTCCGCACCTGCGCGGCCGGCGCCGCCCGGGCTCGCCGCGCTGCCGGCTCCGGTCAGCCGGCTGGCCGCGGCGTGGTCGGTGTGCGGTGACGGGACGAACTCGTCCGCCAGCACCCGCGCGACCCACGCGATGCCGCCGCGGACGGCGGACATCAGGCCACCCGGCATCCAGCCGAGCGCGAGGGCGAGGATGCCGACGGCCAGGATCGACGAGCCCGCCGGGGCGAGCACGTCGATGGCGACGATGAAGCCCGCCGCGATGATGGCGCCGGCGGCGCTGTCCGCGCCGAAGACGATCACCGCGGTGAACCACAGCAGGCTCTGCAGCGGTGCGAAGTCGTCGGTGGCGAACGACGACGCGCTGAAGGTGATCAGCCCGCCGCCGAGGGCGGCCACCACCGAGGAGATCGTGAACGCCAGCAGCTTGAGGTTGCGGACGTCCACACCCACGGCCGCGGCGCCCTCGGTGTGGTCGCGCACCGCCAGCAGCGCCCGGCCGAGCCGGCCGTGGTGCAGGTTGCGCACGACCAGCAGGCCGATGGCGAGGCAGACCAGCTCGAAGAAGTAGAAGGCCTTGTCGTTCAGCTCGGCGCCGAACAGCGTCAGCGGGTCGACGTACAGGCCGGAGGCGAAGTCCGGCTGCTCGAAGACGAACCGGCTCACGACCGCACCGACGGCGAAGGTCGTCAGCGCCAGGGTCAGGCCGCGCCGGCGGATCGCGGGCCAGCCGGTGATCAGTCCGATCGGGGCCACCATCAACGCGCCGAGGAACATCGCCCAGATGCCGGGGATCTCCGGCAGCCCGAAGAAGTCGCCGTTGGCCAGTTTCAGGGTGAACAGTGCGCCCAGACCGGCATACCCGGCGACGCCGAGGGAGAGCTGGCCGCTGTACCCGGTCAGGATCACCAGCGACAGGAAGACCAGGGCCAGTGCCGGGACCATGAACGCCGAGCGCAGGTCGGCCGGGGCGAAGGTCAGGGGCGCCAGCAGCAGCGCGGCCCCGCCCAGCTTCCCGAGGATGTCCCGGCGGGCCTCATACCGGCTGACCGGGCCGGACGGGGGCGCACCGCGGCTGGAGAAGCTCCCGGTGGCGCCCGAGTCGCCGTTGCCGAGCTCCCGCAGCCTGGGCACGACGAGGAGCAGCACCAGCAGCGCGACGATGAACAGGTTCGACTGCAGGACGGTGAAGATCGTCCCGAGGTCGCCGTCGAAGGTGAACTGCTTGAGCTCGCTCTGCGCGATGGCGATCCCGAGCGCGGTCAGCACGGCGACTGGCAGGCTCGCCAGCCGGGCGGCGACGACGACCGCGAACGTCTCCAGGACGAGCAGAGTGAGCCCGTACGGGTTGAGCCGGAACTGCGGGGCCAGCAGGATGCCGGTGAGCCCGGCCAACGTGGTGCCGAGCGCCCAACCGGCCGCGGCCACCTTGTCGGCGGGTACTCCGGAGAGCTCGGCGAGCTGCCGGTCGTCGACCACGGCGCGGACCTGACGGCCGAACCGGGTCTTCGCTGCCAGCAGGCCGAGGACCACGCAGAAGACGACGACCAGGGCGAGTTCGGCGAGGGCGTCCACCCCCACCCGGGTGTCACCGAGGAGGGTGACGGACTCCCGCGGGAAGATGCTCGGCGCGTCGGTCCGGCTGCCCAGGCCCCAGATACCGGCGGTCATGCCGAGCGTCAGCACCAGGACGCCGAGGCTCGCGACCAGCGATTCGGCAGCTGAGGCGCGCCGCCGGGCGAGCGGGCGGAAGACGAGGCGTTCCAGTAGAAGGCCGATGCCGGGGGAGAGCACCGCGAGCGCGATGATCGCCGCCAGCCAGATCGGCAGCCCCCACTCGACGACCATCTCGCGGAAGACATAGGCGACCAGGGTGGCGATGCCACCCTGGGCGAAGTTCAGAACGCCGTTGGTCCGGTAGGTGACCAGCACACCAATGCCGGACAGGGCGGCGATCGCGCCGAGGGAGATACCGGTCAGCGCAAGATCGATACTTGTCATCCGGTCACTCCGCGGATGGTCGCGGGAACGGGTCGGTCAACGGGCCCGTGCCCCTGTCGACGGTGCCCATCGGTCTGCCGGACCCGCTCAGAACCGCTGGCCGGACACGGCGGCGGCGTTGGCCTGCCCCGTGACCGCGTGACCCTGCACGCTGTGGGCCGGCCCCCCGTGGCCCGGAGCGGCCTGGGGGCTCGGAGCACCCGCGCGGTCCGCGTCGGCAGCACCGCTGGCCGCCGCGGCGATGATCAGGGTGTGCAGGTCGTCCATCTGGCTCGCGAGCCGGCTCTGCGTCGCCTGGGTGGCATCCACCCGGTCGGCGACCAGCAGCGCGCAGCCCACCAGGACCAGTGCCAGCCCGCCGAAGCCGCCGGACACCACGTACGGCAGCTGGTAGGCGACCTCGGTCTCCTTGGAGACACCCAGGTAGCAGCCGAGGAGGAGGACTCCGCCTGCTGCCGCGACCACCCACCCCCGCAGCGCTCGCACGACATCGACGACGAGGCGCGACGTCGGTCGCGCTCCGGCGGCGGCAGCGGTCTGCTCGTCCACTTTCGTCTCCCCCAAGGAGCGTGTCGGCTGTGCCCATCGCCGCGATGCGCCACGGGGCACGTCGAGCGTGTCCCGCTGTGCAGCGAATCCCCGACGACAGCCGCCAGATTAGTGTGCGGAGCTCACCAGGTGGAGTGTCAGGTTGCCGCGAGGGCTGTTCCCGGCAGGGCGTTGCCGGGCACAGGACATCCGTCCGGATGCCTCCCTGGCAGGATATGACCTGCTTTGAAACGACTTTCGGGGCGTGTCATCTCAGGTACGTGTCGGCAACCGGTCACCGTCCGTTGGACAGATTTTTTCTGTCTGATGACGATCTGCCAATCGCCGGTGGTGAAGACCACCGGAAAGTGGTGGCGACCTGTGCTCAGGCCTCGGCGCGCCCCGCCTCTGCCCGGCCGCTTCCGGTGAGCCCGCCCACCGCCTGGAACCCGTCGACCGCCTGGAACTCGTCGGCCTGCCCGAGCTCGTCCAGCTCGCTGGGCTGCCGGGGGCGCGGCGGCGCGAACACCGGCGCGGAGACCGCTGCGCAGCGCCCGTCGGCCAGCGGGTCGCCACCGGCCCGGCCGCCGTCAACCGAGGCTGTGCGGGGAGCGGGGACGACCGGCTCGCAGCGCTCGGCCCACACCCGGCGCCGGCCCGCGGTGGCGCGGTCCTCCACCTCCAGCGGGGTCGGCACGCCATGCAGCACGGCCTGCAGGTGCGCCCACTCATGGGCGCGATCCCAGCTCGGGAACGACCCGAGGTGTTCGCCCTCGTAGTCGTAGACGTGGAAAGGACGGCCCACCTGCTCCCCTCTCCCCGGGGGGAGGACGCGGCCACCTGGCAGCGTGCTCCCGCTGATCAGTATCTGCGGTTCATCGTGTCACGCCGGCCCGGAGCCGATCGGGCATACCGGCGAAACCCGCGCCGGAATTCGGTCGGGTCGGCGTTTCCACGGATGTGACGGGTGTGACGGGTGTGTCAGGACACGATCGGGACGTCGCTGCGGCCCGCCGCGACCGCCTCGAGTACGGCCGTCGACCGCCAGGCGTCCTCGACGATCTTCTCGATTGTCGAGGACGGCGAGTTCCAGCCCAGGTCGGCGCGGATCCGCCGGCTGTCGGCGATCAGCGCCCGCGGCTCGGGCACCGCCGGCAGCGTCACCCGGGGCAGGTCGCGCCCGGTCACGCTCTCCACGGTCGTCAGAACGTCGGACACGCTCACTCCGACGCCGGATCCGACGTTGTAGACCGTGCAGCGGCCGGGCACGGTGGCCCGCAGCGCCGTCAGATAGGCCCGGGCCATGTCGACCACGTGCACGTACTCGCGGATCGACGCACCGTCACCGTTCACCCGGAAGGCGTCGCGGCGGCCGGAGGCCACCCCGAGCGCCGCCGGGATGATCCGGCTGCTGTCGCGGTCGGTGTGCGAGCCGACGGCGCCGGCCACGTTGAACGAGCGGAGCACGACCGCGCCGAGGCGGCCGGTCGAGGCCTGGTAGGCCACCGCCTGTTCGGCGGCGAGCTTCGAGGCACCGTAGGGGCTGGTCGGTTGCGGGGTGCGGGTCTCCGGGATCGGCGAGGTGCCGGTGTCCCCGTAGACGGCGCAGCTCGAGCCGAGGACGAACCGCGGGGCGACCCCGGTCGCCCGGGTGCCCGCGTCGAGGGCGGCCAGCAGGTTGATGGTTCCGGTGACGTTCGCGGCGTAGTACCGCAGCGGTGTCTCGCGGGATTCCCGCACCCGGGTCAACGCGGCCAGATGGCACACCCCGTCGAACCCGCGGCTGACACCGGCCGCGGCGAGCTGACGCGGGTCGAGGAGGTCCGCCTGGACCACCTCGACCATCCGCGACAGTCTCACCTGCGCCGTGGCGTCCCGGACGAGGGCGGTCACCTGGTGTCCGGCGGCTGAGAGCAGGTCGGCGGTCACACCGCCGACGAACCCGGAGGCGCCGGTGACGAGGATGCGCACAAGAACCTGATCAGACCGCTGCCCGCATGCGCAGGCCCGGCAGGAGCGTCTCCCGGTGGCGCCAGGCGAGCTCCAGGCAGGCGGCGGCCGACGGAGCCAGCGGCTCGGTGTCGACCAGTCGGCGCAGCGAGGCCTGGGTGAACGGGATCCCCTCGTGGGCCTGGCGGCCCGGCCCGGTCGACACGACCGACCCCTCGGCGTTCGTGCGGACCATGTCCGCGAACAGCGAGTCGAAGGTGTCGGCCTCCACGACCAGCACGGTGAGGATCTCACCGAACAGGGTCAGGGCGTCCAGGCCGATCCCGAAGCAGAAGACCCGCAGCGTGCCGGCGCGCCGAGCCTCCTCGAAGGAGCGGAACGGCTCGTCGGCGTCGTAGTCGATCGGTCGCGACGAACTGCCGTCGTGTTCCGCGTTGCCGAGCAGCTCCTCGCTGAGCTCACGCATCACGTTGCGCCACAGGTCGAAGTCGGCGTCGTGGTGGAACGGCGTGATACCGGAAGGCTGGAACACCCCGGCGGGCAGCACGTGGTAGACCCCGCCGGCGGTGGCGACCGAGCCCGCGCTGCGGCGGTGCAGCACGAAGCTCGCGCTGCCCCGGTCGAGGCGGATGGTCAGGGTGTTGATGGACGGCAGCGCGACGCGCGCGGCGAGGTCGAACGGGTCACCGATGCGGCGCCGGAACGGCAGCGCGGGCCAGGCGAGCTCGCCGCCCATCATCGCCGCCGCGGTCTCGTGCGCGACGGTCTCGCAGACGTCGACGGCGTCGAAGTAGGTGGTGTGGCCGAAGGTGAGGGTGGGGGCGGTACCCTCCGCCTCGGCGACGTCGAGCAGTCGGAAGCTGAGCCGGTTCTCGAACAGAGTGGGCCGGTCGAGGTCACGCATCGCGCGGGTGTAGCGCTGGAAGCGGGACTGCGCGCCGCCGTCGCCGACGAGCGGGCGGGTCGCGTCGGCCTCGGGCTCGGCGCCGGTGATCGCGGCCTCGGCGGCCGACTCCTCCCACCGCAGGCCGATGTCGTTGATGTCGACGGGGGTGTCCCACACCCAGCCGGGCCGGGCGAGCAGGCCGTTGCCCAGACGGTAGGTCTCCGGGTACAGCCGCGCGGCCGCACGAGCCAGGCTGATCCGGTGGTGGTTCAGGTGGTCCCGGGTCAGCCGCCAGGCGCGCTGGCTGCCGGCGACCTTCTCCACCGCCGAGCCGCGCGGTGGCTCACGGCGGCGGTCCGCCAGACCGCCGGGGGCGAGTCCGACGTCCTCGGGCGACAGCCCGAGGTTGCGTGCGATGTGGCGCAGCGTGGAGATGTCGTGGATCGCCCGCCGACCGCTCTCGACCTTCGACACATAGGACTGGTCGAAGCCGAGGAGATCGGCGAGTTGCTGCTGGGTCAGGCCATGGGCCTGCCGGTACGCCCGTAGCAACGACCCGATTCCAACACTTGTTGGAGTCGGCCGCGGTGGGGTCCACAGCCAGGTTTGTCCAGTCACCCGCTGTCCTCTCGTCCGGCGTCGGAGTAACGCGAAGTGAGCATAACGAGTCAGGCATCTGGGGGCGGGCACACATAAAACGTGCTGTGCGCATTATGTGTCATTTATAGCGGACCGCGACATCGTCGATACCTGCTGTTATTGGCGGCGGGACGGGGTGAACTCACAGTGCGACGTTCTGGCGCCGTGGCGGGCGTCGGAGGCGGCGAGCCGGGGGAGCACGTCTCGGCCATTCGGGCCGCATCTGAGGCCTTCCGGCCCGCCGTGACGAGGGTCACCGGTTGGCGGCCCCGTCCGCCAGGTCAAGGAAGACCACGATGACGATCAGCACAAAGACCCAGCGCAGCAAGCCCATCCGACCCCACACCTCGCGGATGAGACCGCGCCCGGCGCGGTGGCCGGCCCAGAGGAGGGCGAGCAGCGCGCCACCGACGACGACCAGGAAAACCCCGGCATAGCTACGGTCCACGCCCCTGACGATCTCACGGGTGGGCGGTTCTTGGGACAGTAACTGAGTGGGTACACGCGTGATCGCGCGTAACGGGCCGATTGAAGGTCCTTGTTGTGATTCACGGGCCCCTGATCGACCGATGATGGCTACTCTGAGTAAACGGGGCGTGTGTCGTGAATCACATGGCCTGGTGGGTGTTTCGGGCCGCTGTCAGGCATACCCAGGGGTGCGGCGGGGTATGCAGGGGCCCGCACTGGCGCCGCGGGGTGCCGAGTCCGCCGCGCGGGCTACCCCGGACCAGTCGGGGCAGCCCGGATGGAGTAGCCCCGGGTAGTCCGGACGGACGGTTCGGCGCAGTCCGGACAGGAGGTGAGGGCGGCCGTGCCGCCGGTTCGCCCGATGTGGTGCGCCGGGCCGTTGTCATCCCTACCCTGGTCCGGATGTCCACGGTCCCGAGGTCGACAGCGTTCCTGACCGACCACTACGAACTGACCATGCTGCGTGCCGCCCTGCGCTCGGGCGCGGCCGGGCGCAGGGCGGTCTTCGAGGTCTTCACCCGGTCGCTGCCCGCCGGGCGCCGGTATGGCGTCGTCGCCGGGACCGGCCGCCTTCTCGCCGCGATCGAGGACTTCCGCTTCGGCGCCGCCGAGATCGAACACCTGACGGCGTTCGGCGTCGTCGACGCGGACACCGCCGACTGGCTCGCCTCCTACCGCTTCCGGGGTGACATCACCGGCTTCGCCGAAGGCGAGCCGTTCCTCCCGGACACCCCGGTCCTGGTGGTGGAGGGCACGTTCGCGGAATGCGTGCTGCTCGAGACGCTGGTGCTCTCGGTGCTCAACCACGACAGTGCGATCGCCGCGGCCGGCGCCCGGATGATCGCCGCGGCGGGGAGGCGGCCCTGCCTGGAGATGGGCGGGCGGCGCACCCACGAGCAGGCCGCGGTGGCCGCCGCCCGCGCTGCCTACATCGTCGGCTTCGCCGCCACCTCCAACCTGGAGGCGGCCCGCGACTACGGCGTGCCCAGTGTGGGCACCAGCGCGCACGCCTTCACGCTCGCCCACGACAGCGAGCCGGAGGCCTTCGCCGCGCAGGTGGCGGCCCTCGGCGCCGACACCACACTGCTGGTCGACACCTATGACGTCCACGCCGGGATCGCGAACGCCGTCGCCGCGGCCGGCGCCGGGGAACTCGGCGCCATCCGTCTCGACAGCGGCGACCCGGTCACGGTCGCCCGTGCGGCGCGCGCCCAGCTCGACGAGCTCGGCGCGGCGGCGACCCGGATCGTCGTCACCGGCGACCTCGACGAGCACGCGATCGCCCGGCTGGCCGCGGCACCGGTCGACAGCTACGGCGTCGGCACCAGGCTGGTGACCGGTGCGGGCGCCCCCACCGCCGGTTTCGTCTACAAGCTGGTCGAGGTCGACGGCCATCCCGTTGCCAAGGCCTCGATCGGCAAGCGGACCCGCGGCGGCCGCAAGGACGTCCTGCGCCGTCTCGGCCCGGACGGGACAGCGGTGGCCGATCTGGTCATGTGCCGCCCGCTGGCTGACGGGTCGGCACCGACCCCGGCCTCGGCGCCGTCCCCCGCTCCGCTCCCGGTCCCGGTATCGGCCCCGGCCGCGCGGGGGGCGGACCGTTCTCTCCTTGTACCTCTGGTGCGCTCGGGCGAGCTGGTGGACAGGGCACTCGTCGGCGCCGCGGGTGTCGCCCGGGCCAGGGCACACCACCAGTCGGCACTGGAGTCACTGCCGGCGGGTGCCCGTGACGTGGCCTTCGGCCGTCCATGCCTGCCGGTTGTCTTCGCAGGGGAAGGTGTGCGGGCGTCCGCCTGACCGCCCGTGGGCGGGGGTGCCGGCACAGGTGCCGGCAGACCCCGCCAGACTTGACCAGTGGCCCGGGTTCCGCCGACGAACGTCGCGTCCGGGGGGTCCGGAGCGGCGGGCGCCCCGGACCGGTCAGTCGGTCCCGGTGCGGACCGGGCCCGGATCCCGGCGGTCGCCGTGAGCGTGGACATCGTGCTCCTCACCCTGCGCGCGGGCCGGCTGTGCGTCCTCGTCATCCAGCGGGCCGGCGAGCCGTTCCGCGGATCGTGGGCGCTGCCCGGTGGTTTCGTCGGCCCGGACGAGGATCTCGACACCTCGGCCCTGCGGCAGCTCGCCGAGGAGACCGGGGTCACCACCGCCGGGCACCTGGAGCAGCTGCGGACCTACGGCTGCCCGCAGCGCGACCCGCGAGGCCGGGTCGTCAGCGTCGCCTACCTGGCGCTGCTCCCGAACCTGCCCCAGCCGACGACCGGGCGGGACGGCCCGCGGGCCCGCTGGTGGCCCGTCGGCGACCTGGACTCCGCGGACGGCCCGACCCTGGCGTTCGACCATCCCCAGATCGTTGTCGACGGGGTCGAGCGGGCGCGGAGCAAACTGGAGTACACACCGCTGGCTGCGGCCTTCTGCGAGGAGCCGTTCACCCTCGCCGACCTGCGCCGGGTGTACGAGGCTGCCTGGGGCGTCGCGCTCGATCCGCCGAACTTCCGGCGCAAGGTCCTCTCCACGCCCGGCTTCGTCGTCGCTGTCGGCCAGCGGGCCTCCCCGCGGGGAGGCGGGCGCCCGGCCGAGCTCTACCGGCGCGGCGTGGCGACCGCGCTGTACCCTCCGCTGCTGCGCCGTACTGTCTGACCGCCCACCCGTGCCGGCCTTCGGCGCTGGCCGTCCAGCCACCGCACGGCAGACATGGGAGCGGTGTGGTTACCGTGTGCGACAGCAGGGCTGCCGTCGCGAGTTGGTGAAGGGGAGGGGTAACAATAGACCCCGTGTCCGTCACCGCCGTGTCGCCGGTCGAGGTCGAGGACGTCGAGGACGTCCCCGAGGAAGACCGCCTCTGGGTCACCATCGTCTGGAACGACCCGATCAACCTCATGTCGTATGTGACGTACGTCTTCCGAAAGCTGTTCAACTACAGCGAGACGAAGGCGACCAAGCTCATGCTCGACGTCCACCACAAGGGCCGTGCCACCGTCACATCCGGCACCCGCGAGGAGATGGAGGCGGCCGCGGAGCGGCTGCACACCTATGGGCTCTGGGCCACCATCGCGCAGGACTGACCGCTCGGGCCGCGGCCGGGCGGGCGGGCCGGGTCGTTCCGGGGCCGCCCGCGGCGGCGGGTCCGGTAGCGGCTCAGCCGGGTCCAAAGGCGGCTCGGCCGGGCCTGAAGGCGAGTCGGGCGGGTCGGAAGGCGGCTCGCGGAGTGGCCGGGGCCCCGTCCTCGGCGCGGGGGGCAGGCCCGCTTCCGGGGCCCGTCGGTGGCGTCGGCGTGGTCCCCTTCTGTGGGTGTGGCGCGGGCTTCGGGTGATCGGCGTGACCAGCCGGTGGCTGCGGGTCGTAGGCTGGCTGCCGGTGCCGCCGGGCCCGCCCGCGGGTGCCCGCCGGCGGCTGGTGGCCTGGCGCCAGCGGATCATGGTTTGGCAGACGACGACAACCCTGGGGCGGAGGCGCGTGAACGGGTTCCGGCGAACCAGCGCCGGCATCGAGCTGCGGCTTCCCCAGCTCGAGTCGACACTGCTCACCGAGCTGTTGGAGCAGGTGGAGGGGCTGCTGCAGCCGCCCCCGGTCGACGATCCGCTGGAGGCGCTCGTCGGCCTGCGGGACACCGCCCCGCCGCCGCCGGAGGACCCGGCGGTAGCTCGGCTGCTCCCCGACCCCTATCCGGACGACCCGATGGCCTCCGGCGACTACCGCCGCCGCCGGACGGACGACGCGCTGGCCCGTCGTCGCGACGCGGCCCGGCGGGTGCTGGCCGCCGTTCCCGCGCCCGGGGCCGTCCTGGTACTCGACGACGAGTCCGCCCAGGACTGGCTGACTGTCCTCAACGACCTGCGCCTCGTGCTCGGGACCCGGCTCGGGCTCACCGACGACGCGTCGACCGAGGAGCTCGACCGGCTGGCTCCGGACGACCCGCGCGCTCCGGTCGCCGCCGTCTACAACTTCCTGACCGGGCTGCTCGACGAGCTGACCCGGATCATGCTCTGACCGGTGCCGTGGCCTTGCCGTGGCCTCGCCGCGGCCTTGCTGTGATCGCGTCCCCGGGGGCTGTCCGGTCCTGAAGTGGGGCGCCGCCCGGGGGCCGCGCGAGTGCCTCGGCCTGCCGCGGGCAGGCCGAGGCAGGGGATGTGTCCGCATGGACGCCCGATCCGGCCCGTCCGCGTCGTACGGTTGTCGCGTGCTGCGCATCGACCGAACCCACTACGAGGCGATCGTCGCCCACGCCCGCCGTGACCATCCCGACGAGGCATGCGGGCTCATCGCCGGTCCCATCGGGTCGGACCGGCCGGAGCGGTTCGTCCCGATGCTCAACGCGGAGCGGTCGCCCACCTACTACCGCTTCGACGACGCCGAGAAGCTCCGGGTCTTCCTCGAGATGGACGACCGCGACGAGGAGCCCGTCGTGATCTACCATTCGCACACGGCGACTGAGGCCTACCCGTCGCGGACGGACATCTCCCAGGCCAGCATCCCGGACGCGCACTACGTGCTCGCCTCCACCCGCGACCCCGAAACCACCGAGTTCCGGTCCTTCCGCATCGTCGACGGCGCGGTCACCGAGGAGCAGGTGGAAATCGTCTGAGCCCGCTGTGACGTTCCTGTAGGAGGCGTCACGACCCGGGCGTGGCGGGGTGGGGGCTGTCAGCATGGCCTCCGGCCAGCCCGGCCGCAGCTGTCCGAACGCAAGCAGAGACGCATCCACGTCGCCCACGCCGGGCGACGCGCCACGGCGGCCCCGCCGTCGGCGACCGAGGAAGGAGCACCATGGCAGTCCAGGTCCGTGTGCCGACGATCCTGCGCAGCTACACCGGAGGCGCCAAGCTGGTCGAGGGCACGGGCGACACGCTCGCCGCGCTCTTCCTGGATCTTGACGCCCGCCACGCCGGGCTGCGCTCCCGCCTGATCTCCAGCGACGGCGAAGGTGAGCTGCACCGCTTCGTCAACATCTACATCAACGACGAGGACGTCCGCTTCCTCGGCGGCCTCGACGCCAAGCTGAGCGACGGCGACAACGTCACAATTCTCCCCGCCGTGGCCGGTGGCTCCGCCGGGGACACCTCACTTCTCTGATCAGGGCGGCAGGTCCCTTCTCATGCGTTACGACTCCCTGGTGGACTCGGTAGGCCGTACCCCGATGGTCGGCCTGCCGAGGCTGTCTCCCTCGGCGGAGGTCCGGCTCTGGGCAAAGCTGGAGCAGGACAATCCCACCGGATCGATCAAGGACAGAGCGGCCCTGTGGATGATCGCGGACGGGGAGAAGCGCGGTCTGCTCTCCCCGGGCGCGACGATCCTGGAACCGACGTCCGGCAACACCGGTATCTCGCTGGCGATGGTGTGCAGCCAGAAGGGATACCGGCTGATCTGCGTGATGCCGGAGAACACCTCCGTGGAGCGTCGCCAGCTGCTCCAGATGTGGGGGGCCGAGATCGTCTCCTCGCCGGCCGCCGGGGGCTCGAACGAGGCGGTGGCCGTGGCCAAGCGGCTCGCCGCCGAGAACCCGGACTGGGTGATGCTGTACCAGTACGGCAATCCGGCGAACGCGCAGGCCCACTACGAGACGACCGGCCCGGAGATTCTCGAGGATCTGCCGACCATCACCCATTTCGTTGCCGGGCTGGGCACCACCGGCACGCTGATGGGCACCGGCCGTTACCTGCGTGAGCATGTCCCCGGCATCTCGATCGTGGCCGCGGAACCCCGCTACGGCGAACTCGTCTACGGGCTGCGCAACATCGACGAGGGGTTCGTCCCGGAGCTCTACGACCCCTCGGTGCTGACCTCGCGGTACTCGGTCGGCCCGCGGGAGGCCCTGCGCCGTACCCGGGAGCTGGTGCAGCAGGAGGGCATCTTCGCAGGGATCTCGACCGGCGCGATCCTGCATGCCGCGCTGGGTCAGGCCGAGCGGGCGGTGCGGGACGGCCGGCGTGCCGACATCGCGCTCATCGTCTGCGACGGCGGGTGGAAGTACCTGTCGACCGGTGCCTACGCGGGCACCCTCGCCGAGGCCGAGGCGGCGCTGGAAGGCCAGCTGTGGGCCTGACGTCGCCTGGCGGCGGCACGGTGGGCCGCGGCACGATGGCCGCGTAGCCGCGGCTCGTCGGGTGGCCGCGGCTCGTCAGGCGGCTCAGTCGGAGGCGGAGGCCGGAGGCGCAGTCGCCGGCGGCAGGGTGGCGATGAAGGCGGCGAGGTCGCGCAGAGCCTTGCCCCGGTGGCTGATCCGGTCCTTCTCCTCGGCGGTCAGCTCGGCGTTCGTCCTGGTCTCGCCGTCGGCGACGAACAGCGGGTCGTAACCGAACCCGCCGCTGCCCTGCCCCTCGGTGAGCAGCCGCCCGCGCAGCGCGCCGTGGACGACATGCTCGGCCCCCTCCGGGGTGACCAGCGCCGCGGCGCAGACGAAGGCCGCGCCGCGGCGCGGCGGTTCGACGTCGTCGAGCTGGGCGAGCAGCAGGGTGTTGTTCGCCGCGTCCCGCTCGGCCCGGCTTCCGCCCCGGGCACCCGCCCAGCGGGCCGAGCGCACGCCGGGCATGCCGGCGAGCTCGTCCACGGTGAGGCCCGAGTCGTCGGCGATGGCGGCAAGCCCCGTCGCGGCGACCGCTGCCCGGGCTTTGATCAGCGCGTTCTCGGCGAAGGTGGACCCGGTCTCGGCGACCTCCGGGCCGTCAGGCAGTGGCAGTACCTCGACACCCAGGCCGGTGGCGGCAAGGATGCGGTGCAGCTCGCGAAGCTTCCCCTCGTTGCGGCTGGCCAGGACGACCTGCCGCGGCCGCCGCGCCCCCCCGGCTGTGTTCACCGGGAGCCGGCCGATTTCGGCGCCGAGGCGGCGCGCTGGGGGGTGGGCGGCCCGGCCGGCGCCGGGAGGGCCAGCGCCGCGTTCTGAATCTCGGTGAGCCGCGCGCACCCGCCGACCGCGAGATCGAGAAGCTGGTCGAGTGCGGCCCGGTCGAACGGGGCCCCCTCCGCCGTTCCCTGAACCTCGACGAAGCCACCCGTGCCGGTGCAGATGACGTTCATGTCGGTGTCGGCCGTCGAGTCCTCGGTGTAGGCGAGGTCGAGCATCGGGACGCCCTTGACGATCCCGACGCTGACCGCGCACACGCTGCTGACGATCGCTCCGGGCCGGCCGAGCCACCGGCAGGCATCCGCCAGCGCGACGTAGGCGCCGGTGATGGCGGCAGTGCGGGTGCCGCCGTCGGCGAGCAGCACGTCACAGTCGATGGCGATGGTGTTCTCGCCGAGCGCCTTCAGGTCGATCGCGGCCCGCAGGCTTCGCCCGATCAGGCGGGAGATCTCGTGCGTGCGGCCGCCGATGCGACCGCGGACAGACTCGCGGTCGTTGCGGGTGTGCGTCGCCCTGGGCAGCATCGAGTACTCGGCCGTCACCCAGCCGAGCCCGCTGCCCTTGCGCCACCGCGGGACGCTCTCGGTGACGGACGCGGCGCACAGCACCCTGGTGAGCCCGGCGGAGATCAGCGCAGACCCCTCCGCGTGCTCCTGCCAGCCCCGTTCGATCGTGATCTCGCGGAGCTCGTCGGTCTTCCTGCCATCGACTCGGATCACGGGAGGAGACCCTATCGGCGGGGTGCGACAGTCGTGCGGGCGACCGGCACCGCGCGGGTTCAGACCTCGTAGATCGCGCCGGTGCTCGCCAGGCTGAGATCACCGTCGAAGGCGTCCCGGGCCTCGCCGTGCGTGCGCTCCACGTTGCCCCACGGCACCAGGTGCGTGAGGACGAGGCGGCCGACGTCCGCGCGGGTCGCGTGCTCACCGGCGTCCTTGCCGGTCAGGTGCAGATCCGGCGGGTTGTCCTCACCGTCGAGGAAGGAGGCCTCGCACAGGAAGAGGTCGCTGCCCTGCGCCAGCCGGACGAGCCGGTCGCACACGCCCGTGTCGCCGGAGTAGGTCAGTGTGCGGCCGCCGGCGGTGACCCGCACCCCGTACGCCTCGATCGGATGGGCGACCCGCGCGAGGTCGATGCGGAACGGCCCGATGTGCAGGCGCCCCGGCCCGATCGTGCGGAAGTCGTAGATGTCGGCGAGGGAGTCCTCCGGCCAGCGCTCGAAGGCGCCGCACAGCCGTTCCTGGGTGTTGATCGGTCCGTAGACCGGCAGCTTCGGCGGCATCCCCTCGGGGTGGTAGCGCCGCGCGTAGGACGTCGCGACCAGGTCGAGGCAGTGGTCACCGTGCAGGTGGCTGAGCAGGACGGCGTCGACGTCGCGGATGTCGCAGTGGTGCTGCAGCTCGCCGACGGAGCCGTTGCCGGCGTCCAGCACGAGCCGGAAGCCCTCATCCTCGATCAGGTAGGACGAGCAGGCGGAGGTGGGCCCCGGGTAGGTGCCCGAACAGCCGAGGATCGTGAGCTTCATCGTGCTGCCACCTCCGCCTGGCGGGGCGTGGGCATGGCGGCGAGGCCGACCGCGGTGATCTCCGGGCCGAGGAACCGGCGGCCGACCCGGGCGAAGGCGCCCGGGTCGCCCGTTGTCAGGAACCGGTGGACCGGTGGTGGCAGGGCGGGGTCGCGGAACAGCCCGTCGCGGGCGAGGACCCGGTAGGTGTCCTTTGCCGTCTCCTCCGCGCTGCTCACGAGTGTGACCCCCTCGCCCATGACGAGACCAATCACACCGGTCAGCAGCGGATAGTGGGTGCATCCAAGAATCACTGTGTCCACATCGGCTTCCTGCAGCGGCGCGAGATACGCCTCGGTCAGTCCCAGCAACTGCCGCCCGGACGTGATGCCGCGCTCGACGAAGTCGACGAAAGCCGGGCATGCCACGCTTACCAGCTCGGTACCCGAGGCGGCGGCGAAGGCGTCCTCGTAGGCCCGGCTGGTGATGGTGGCGACGGTTCCGATAACTCCCACCCGGCCACTCCGTGTTGCGGCTACGGCACGGCGGGTCGCGGGCACAATGACCTCGACCACCGGTACGTCGTAGCGTTCCCGGGCGTCGCGCAGGCATGCCGCGCTCGCGGAGTTGCACGCGATGACCAGAAGTTTCACGCCCGCGGCGACGAGATGGTCCAGCGCGGCCAGGGCGTGCCGGCGGACCTCGGCGATCGGCCGCGGGCCGTACGGGGCGTTCGCGGTGTCGCCGATATAGAGCAGTGGCTCTCCTGGTAGCTGGTCCAGGATCGCGCGCGCAACGGTGAGACCACCGACTCCACTGTCGAACACCCCGATGGGCGCGCCACTCATGAGCGATGAGACTAAGCCGGAAACCCGGCGCTCACCCTGTGGCTGTCATCACTGGACCGCTGTCCGATCCCGGACAGTGCACGCGTCACGGACATGCTGGGCGTCACCGACAGTCCCACCCATTCCAACCCGGGACGTTTCAGCCCGCGTCGCGCGATGTCTGGACGATACGGCAGTGGTCACCCGCGGGCCGGCAGCCACCCCTGCCGTGGGCTCGCCGAGAATACCGCCGCCCGCCGTGACAGATCTCTCGCTTGTGGTGCTCGCTTGTCCCCGACCGGCCAGCGAGTGTCGCCACCTGCGTTCGGACGGGTACGCCATACGGGGACAGGGGCAGCAAAGGGGGTGTACGCTAGAACTGCCTGTAGTCGATCAGTGACTAAAAGCTATCGGCCAGGTAGGTTGAGGACGCGACTGAGGTGTCCGGGTCGTTCCCATCATCCGTCCCCGGCCCGTGACACCCCAGTCGCATCCTCGATCTTGCTCTTCGGCCTCCCCGCGGGCCGCCGCAGATGCCCGGACGTCGTCGCGGATCCCGCCATCTGTCGAGGTGGCGTGGCCCGCCCGGACCTGGCACAACCGCCGCCACCGCGGGCCCGCAGGCGGGCCGTTCGCCGACCGTGCGTGGTGATCCGTGTTGCCGCTGACCTGCGGCGCTGTGGCCTGACGTCACTGTCGGGTTGGCGTCGATCGCCCCTCGCGGGCCGGTCTGAGGCGTAGGAAAGCACCGTGGCTCGGTTCAACACTGCGACGGTCGGCGCGCTGGCCGTCATGGCCGGGATGGCTGCCGGCTCCGCCGACCCACCGCAGCCAGCATGGGTGCTTCTGGTCGGAATGATCACTTTCGTCGTCCTGGGGGTCAACATCACTGCCTGGCTTGTGGTCCCAAGGGTCATCGGATCCGCCTTCGCCGCCACGCCGCCGCTGCCCGCCGAGCCGGGCTCCTACGGCCGCGACCGTGACACGGACTGGTCCTCCTCCTCGGAGTGGCAGCCCGAGGCGTGGTCGTCGAGCTGGGACTACGCGGGCAGTGACAGTGCGGACGGCTCCGAAGGCGCCGACGACGACTGGCCAGCCCACCGGGGCAGTCGGTACCGCCGCGACCGTGACACCGGTCCCGGCCCGGCCACCGGGCCGACCACCGGGCCGTTCGGCTTCTCGTGGAACTCCGGCCACGGCCCGACGGCCGGCGACCACCGCGCCGCGGGCGACAACTGGTCCGCCACCCCCGGCTCCGCGCCCGGCGCCGCCGACAGCGTGTAGCCGTCGGCCCGGGACCCGGCGCAGGCTCAGGAAAGCAGGACGTCCCGATGCCTCCAGGCGAGCGCGACCAGCGCGGCACCGGCTGCCTGCACCGGCTCGTCCCGGAGCAGCCGCTCCACGGTCCGTTCGGTGAACGGGATGCCGGCGAAGACGGATCCCTCCGCGTTCGTGGCCACCAGGCCGGCGAACAGGGAGTCGAACACCGGCGCCTCGAAGACCGCAACCGTGAGCAGATCGGTGGCGAAGGTCAGCGGATCGACGCCGAGACCGAGAACCGAGACCCGCACCCCGCCGTCGCGGCGGGCCTGCGCAAGGCTCGCGGCGAACGGCCAGGCGCCGTAGTCGATGGGCTGGCGGTCGCTGCCGTACTCCTCCGCCGTGCCGAGCAGCTCCTCGGAGTACTCCCGCGTGATCGACCGCCACAGGTCGAAGTCGTTGCGGAGGTTCCACTCCGCCGGGCCGGACGGCTGGAAGATGCCTGCCGGCACCACCTGCAGCAGCCCCCCGGCATGACCGACCTTCGTCGGGTCCCGGCGGTGGAGAAGCATCGTCGCGCTCCCGGCGGCGCCCGCCGTGCCGCCCAGGCGGCCTGGACCGGCCGTGCGGTCGAGGCGGATCGTCAGGGTACTGATGGCAAGGTTGACCGGCCGGCGCTGCAGGTCCCATGGCTCGCCCACGGCCTGTCGCAGCGGCCGCTCCGGGCCGGCGACGAACTCGTGGGCACATGCCTCCCCGACATCGACGCCGTCGAAGTAGCTGCCGAGCCCGAGGGTCAGCGCCCCCCGCCCGCCCGGCAGCGACAGATCCGCGTCATGCAGCCGGTAGGTCGGCAGATCCGCGAACACCGCGGGCCGGTCGAGCACGGCCATCGCAGCCGTATAGCCCGGGTACCGGCGTCCCGCCGCATCCACCGGCCGGACGCCCTCGCCGCCCGGTCCACGGCCAGTGACCGCTGCCTGGCCCACTCCGTCCGGGACGCCCGCGACCGGATCGATCGCGACCAGATCGATCGCGACCGCCTCGAGCGGCAGCGGCGCGGCCGGGATCCACCGCGGCGCGGCCGTCAGCGGGGTACCCGCCACCCGCGCGGCCGGCGGATAGTCGTGAGCCGCCTGCAGCGCCAGCTCGAACCGCCGGCGCTTCAGCTCCCCGCGCACACGGAGCCAGGCCTGCTCGCTCGGCGTCCGGGTGATACGGGCGTCCGCGCCTGTGGTGCCGCTGCCCGGTGACACCGTCGTCATTCCGCCTGCTCCCTCTCCCTGCGGCTCGGATGGATTCCGGCTCCGCTGTCAAACCTGCTCACCTGCCGTACCCGTACAGCCGCGTCGCCGGCGGCGGGTACGTCCGCGGGCGCCTCGCGGTGCTAATTGCCGGTAAATTTCCGCACCTCGGCGGGTTAACGTGGCGATTGAGTGGGCACGATTGGTGAGCAAGGTGGGTGTCGTGCTCCAGGGCCCCTGCCTGCCCAGGTAGCCGATCCAACGAGCCGATCACAGCACACGAGCAGGGGCGCCGGCGACGCCGCCGGTCGAGGTGACGTCGTTCCCAGCGAGATCCGGTCGGGCGGGCACCTCCCGGCCCTTCGTTGCTCGTCGTGCGTGCAGTGCCCGGTTCGGCGCTCTCGTCCGCCCGCTCTATACCATCTGCCCGACTTTTCCTGGAGTCCCGGCCTTGATGAACTTCGGCACGATCGCACCCATCGCGTGGACGACGGTGCCGTCGACCGCTCCCGTGAGCCGTTGGCGAGGCCGATGGGGAGGCCGATGGTGAGAAATCAGACGCCAGGGTGTGCTCCCGTCGCGCCGCCACCGAATCGGCGCCAACCGATGAGTCAATATCCGATCAACGTGTTTCCGACCAGCCAATGCTCGACCGGTCAGCGTCACAACGAGGGTGCGAGACCGAGACAGTGCCGGTGCCGCGAGGCACCGGAACGGAGGTGACGCTGTGATGTTCCTGCCGCTCCTGCTCGGACGGGTCGGATCCCGGTTCCGCGGCTACCAGGCCCGAACCGGCCCGACCGCGGCCACCGCGACACCGACCCCGGCAACAAGCCCGGAGGTCTGCACCCACCCGGCCGCCGCACTCACCAGCCGCCCGGCCGGCCGCCTGAGTCGCACCTGGATCCAGACCTGCCAGTGCGGCAAGCAGTGGACCCTTCAGCCCTGACGCTCTGAGAGGGACGAGCTGCCAGGGCTTGTCTGCGTGTGCGGAGGTCCTCCCCGTCCGCCCCCGGGCCGGTGAGGGCCTCCGCGGCACGCCTCGTCCGCCGTGCCGTACCGGCATCGCGTGCCGTGGTCCGGGAGGCGGAGCACCAGGCCCGCGTCCCCGACGCCGTCCACGACCAGACCGCGTACCTGCTGGCGCGGGCCGCGAAGGCGGGGGGATAACCCGTCGCGGGCGCTGAAATGGTCGTGCGAGGTGCGTGACGCTGTACCGTCAACCCGCTAATCTCGCCGTCTGATCTTCGTATCGGTGAATGCGTCGGCGAGCGCGGAGTATGTGCATGTCCTGTGAACAGATCCCCCGATTCTTCTCGCGAGATCCGGCAAAAATGGTGGCCTCTGTCGCGAAGCGGATGACTGTCAGAGGTCTGACGGTCGTCATGGTCTTCGGGGCGGTTTTCTCGGCTGCCTCGGCTGCCTTCGCGCAGGCCGAACCGATCTTCTTCTTCAAGACGCCCAGCCAACTGGAGTTCAACGGCGCAGGGGAGGTGATCACCTACACCTACCGGTTTTTCAACGGTCCGTCCTGGGTGGTGGGTGTCTCGGTGACCGACGATCATCTCGGGCCGGTTTCCTGTCCGTCCACCAGTATGCCGCCCGGTGGGTCGATGGACTGCGTGGGCCAGTACACGACGACCGAGGCCGATGTGGCCGCGGGGCGCATCGTGAACATCGCGCTAGCGATTATGAAAGACACCTCGGGGGAGCGGTATATCAAGATCGCTACTGCGGCTGTCGTCCACAGGGCCGCCATTCCCACGCTTACTCTCGCCACGATTCAGAGCCCGTTCACCTTTTCCACCCCCGGTCAGACGATCAGCTACACCTACCGGCTGATAAACGGCCCGGTGGGGCTGAAGAACGTGTCGGTGGTCGATGACCGGATCGGAATGGTCCACTGCCCGCTCAGAAGTCTGCCGCCCGGCAGTGTCCTGGACTGTGCGGCGCAGTACACGACGACCGTGGCGGATGCCCTCGCCGGATCCACGACGAGCAGCGCGACCGTGACCGCGACCACGCTGACGGGAGTGCCCGTCAGCAGGACCGGGAGCGCCACCGTCGCATACAGGAGTCCTCTCGGCCTCGGTAGGACCGCGAGCCCGCGACAGTTCACCGGCCCAGGTCAGGTGATCACCTACCGTTACGCCGTGAGTAACAACTCGATACCCAGCCCGGGGCTGGTGAACATCCTGGTGATCGACAACCGGCTCGGTCCCATCTTCTGCCCGGGGAGCAGTCTCGGCCCTCAAGGTTTCATGGAATGTACGGCGCAGTACACCACGACTGCGGCGGATGTTCTTGCCGGGAGTGTTGTGAGCACCGCGATCGCGACTGCCAATGCTCCCGGCGGGGAGATTGTCGGCGCGCAGGGAAACGCGGTCACCTACTACGCCGAACCCGCCTGACCAGTAAGGCCGGATGGGGGCGGCGCCGCGGCGAGGCCCCGCCGCTGCTCCTCGCCCCGGACCTGCCGCTCGGCGACCCGCACCACAGCCCGCTGAACCTCGGCTCGTGCCACACCCGCCCGGGACGAGAACCCCGCCCACGCGATCAAGGAAGCGCTGGGAGATACGACGATGCACATCGCCATCGCGGCCTGAGGCCGTCCCCGGAACATGAGGAGATCCGCCACTGCTGACGCGGCCGGCCACCACGGACGTCATGGGGAGAACTACGAACCATCCACGGACGCCGTCCGCGGTGGCACGTCGTGATCACAGAACAATCCGATAAGCCTTCGCTCGGACACGGAGGGCGAGAATCCGTGATGTGGTCGGGGTGTCCGTGGGTCGACCGTAGGTCATCGCGTGTCGCCGCAGGGCTTCCCACCGGGCCGGAGTTCCGCCCCGGTGGGGGCGCCGCGTGCCGGAACTGGGCTGGCTCTCCCTGCCGCGCAGGGTAAATGCGCACGTCCGGGCGGCTGACGGAACGGACCACGGCGAGCCTGCGCGCACCGCACCACGGATCGTTGCGCTACGAATGGTCAAACCCTGAAAAACCCGGCAGACCTGTCTGGAGGGCGACACAGTCCCGCACTACTGTGGCGCCGTCGAGTAACCGAACGGGCCCTTGGGGGGGTCTTGGGGCTCGACTCCTACAGGGATGGTCTGCATGGCAGACAGGCACGAGGGCGGTCAGACGCTGGTCGACCCGCCCCCGCGGCGCGGCAGCAGCGCATTACCCACGGATGATCCGCGGACCACGCGAGACGGCACACAGCCGGGAAACACCGACCACACGACCGACCACACGCGGACCGCCCGACCACCGACGAGCACCGCGAGTCGCCGCGGGCTGTTCGCGTCGCTCGCGGCCTTCGGCGCGACCGCGGCGGGCTGTTCGTTCGGCGCTGGCGGCGGCGGGAGTGGCGGGGCGGCCCCGACGGCAACGGCCACGGCCACCATGGGCCCGGTGACGCCCACGGGCGTTCCGACGCCCGGCGGGCCGACGGGCACGCCGGTAACGGGCATGCCGACCTCGGCACCCACCTCGGCAGCACCCACGACGGGCCCCACGACGCCGCCGGCCGGCGGCGGGGCCGGGGCGGCGACGCCAGCCTTCCTGCGCGGCCGCGACCCGGTGGTGCACCTGCTGAACAGGGCGACCTTCGGGCCGACACCGGAGCTGGTCGCCGAGGTGCGCGCGAGCGGGGCCGGGGCCTGGCTGGACCGCCAGCTCGACCCGGGCTCGATCGGCGACGGGACGGTCGACGGCGTCCTCGGCCGTTTCCGGTTTCTGAAGGACAGCAGCCAGACGCTGCACGCCCTCGAGGGCGACGTCGACTACAAGGACGTGATCGGCCTCGCGGTGGCGTCGATCGCGCGGATGACCTGGTCGAACCGCCAGCTCCTGGAGCGGATGGTCGACTTCTGGCAGTCGCACGTGTTCAACAAGGGCTATCCCAACGACGGCCTGTGGCGGGACTCGTTCCCGGACGACCGTGAGGTCATCCGGCCGAACGCGCTCGGGCGGTACGCCGACCTGCTGCTGGCGGAGACGACCAGCCCGGCGATGATCCGCAGGCTGAACGCCGACCGGTCGACGGCGCGGGCAATCAACGAGAACCTCGGGCGGGAGCTGCTCGAACTGCACACGGTGGGTGTCGGCGGCGGGTACGACCAGGACGGGGTCGTGAACAGCGCCCGCATCCTGACGGGCATCTCCATCGACTCCACGTCGAAGAAGTACGTCTTCAAGCCGAAGGACCACTACGTCGGGCCGGTCCAGGTCCTGGGCTTCTCCGCGCCGAACGGCACCGCGGAGGGCGGGGAGGCGGTGATGCGGGCCTACCTGAACCACCTGGCGCATCATCCGGCGACGGCGGCGTACCTCACCCGGAAACTGGCGACCTACTTCGTCGCGGACGACCCGCCGCCCTCGCTCGTCGAGAAGCTGACGCGGACCTACCTGGACAACGACACCGCGATCGCGCCCGTCCTGAAGGCGCTGTTCACCTCCACCGAGTTCGCCCAGGCGGTCGGGCTGCGCACCCGCCGCCCGCTGGAGGACCTGGTGGCCACCCTGCGCGTGCTCGGGATCCGCCCGCCCGCCACCGGCACCGAGCCGATCACCCAGCTCTACTGGATGGCGAACGACATGGGCATGGCACCACTGGCGTGGCCGGCGCCGGACGGCTACCCGCTGCGGGCGGAGCGCTGGGTGTCGGCGTCCGCCACGATCGGCCGCTGGAACATGCACCGCAACCTTCTCAACGGATGGTGGCCGAAGAACCTCGGCACCCCGAAGGTCAACACGCTGCTCGGCGACGCTCCGCCGGCGACGATGACCGCGGCGGTGGACGTGCTGGCCCGCCGGCTCCTGTTCCAGGACCTGGCCCCCGAGCACCGGGCCGCGATCACGACGTTCCTCGGCGACCGCGCGTCCCGCCGGCCGGCCGACAACGAGTGGCTCGTCGGGCAGGCCGGCGCGCTCCTGCTCGACTCCCCGTACCACGTCTACGGTTAGGAGGCCGTCCGATGGACCAGAACCTGCTCCCTCCCCCCGGCGGCCGGTACGCGCCCAGCCGGCGCGGCGTGCTCGCGGCAGCCGGCGCGGTGGGCATCACCGCGAGCCTCGCGTCGGTGCTCCCCGTCCGTGTCGCCTTCGCCGACACCCCCGGCCGGACGCTGGTCATCCTCTCCCTGCGCGGCGGCATGGACGGGCTGAACGCCCTGGTGCCGGGCGCCGACCCGAACTACGCGGGGCTGCGCGCCGACATCGCCATCCCCACCGGGCAGCTCATCTCGATGGACCGGACGTTCGGCCTGCACCCGGCCTACGCGTCCCTGCGGCCCCTGCTGGACGCGGGGAAGGTCGCGGCGGTCCCGGCCGCGGGGCTGCTCGACAACTCACGCAGCCACTTCCAGGACACCTTCGAGCTGGAGATCGGCGGCGACGGACAGGGCAGTGGCTACCTCACCCGGCTGCTGAGCGTCCTGAGCCCCGGGTCGGCGTTCCGCGCCGTCCAGGAGGGCGGGTCGTTGCCCACCGCGTATCTCGGAGCCACCGAGGCGCTCACCCTCAACGGCATCGAGAACTTCGAGGCGAGCGGCTGGGGCGAGTCGGCCGCCGAGCAGGCCGCCACCTCCACGGCGCTCGGCGCACTGTTCGCCGGCACCGACGCAGCCCGCCCCTATGCACGCGGTGTCGCGACGACCCTGGCGGCGCTCGCCGAGGGCCGCGAGATCGCGGCGAAGCCCTACACCCCGGCCGACGGCGTCACGTACCCGGACGAGGGGCTGGGCCGTGCGCTGCAGGACATCGCCCGGCTGATCAAGGTCGGGTCGGGGGTCAGGGTCGCGACGCTGGAGACCGGCGGGTACGACACCCATGTCGGCCAGGGCGGCGTCACCGGCACGCTGGCGACGCTGCAGAAGCGGCAGGCCGACTCGATCGCGGCGTTCTTCGCCGACCTGGGGACGAAGGCCGCGGACGTCACCCTGGTCACGATCCAGGAGTTCGGCCGGCGCGCCGACACGAACGGCAACGGCGGCACCGACCATGGCGGCGGTGGGGTCATGTTCGTGATCGGCGGCGGGGCGGTCGGCGGGGTGCACGGCCAGTGGCGGGGGCTCGCGCCCGACCAGCTCGACGACCACGCCGTTCCGGTGCTCAACGACTACCGCAACGTCCTGGGCGACGCGATCCGCTGGCTCGGAATGTCCCAGGCTCAGCTCGGGACGGTGTTCCCCGGCCTTACCTACACCCCCGTCGGCGTCACAGCGGCCTGACGAACCGGGCTGTCCACGCGGGCCCGGCGTGGACAGCCCGGACACGGCACTCCCCGCACCAGGCGAACCCCACGCCCTAGCGGCAGCGGCGGCGGCGACCCAGCTCAGGGCGGCCCGGCGAAATAGCGCTGCAGGCTGGCGTGGCGGAACTCCCATACGGCGCCGGCCTGTCGCAGGACGCCGCGCTCGCGGGCGTCTTCGAGGAAGGCGATGAGGTGGAGGGGTTGCTGGCTGCGTGCGGCCAGCCATAGTCGGGCTAGCCCCAGTCGTCCCCATGCTGAAGCCAACGCGATCGCGCGTCCGCCCGCGAGCCCGGTCGCGAGTCCGCCCGTGAGTCCGACCGTCAGGATCCGGTAGGTGCTGGGGGTCGCGTGGGGAATTTCCCACCAGGCGAGGCTGGTGGTGTACATGCGATGTTCGAGGTGATGACCGAGAAAGGCCAGGTAGCGGCTGGCCTGCTTGATGGTCCAGCGGGTCGGCTGGTCGGGGTGCGGCCGATAGGCGGCGGGGATGAACCCGGCGAGCAGGTGCTGTTCGACGCCGGCCGCGGTGGGCAGGGCGCACAGGTCGGTGGGATTGGGTAGGACCAGGCTGGATTCGCGGGGTCGTGGGTTGTAGATGGTGCTGGCGAGGAAGGCGGTCAGTGGGGTGGTGAGTGCCTGGGCGACGGACGACGTCGGATCCGCCAGAGCGGTCAGGGCCTGTGCCCATCGGGTTGGGCCGTCGTTGCCGGCGCCGGCTAGCAGATAGCCCCTGACCGCCGTCGAGGTGAGGGGGGTGAGGTGGATGCCGGCGGCGCCGTCGAGGTGGATCGGCCGCTGGTTGGGATGGGGGTGTACCGCTGCGCGGAACTCGTCGGTGCGGCAGCTCAGGACGAGGCCGCTGTCGCTGCGGAGTTCGTCGTTGATCGAGGCGAGGGCCTGGTCCATGTCGCCGGCGAGGATCTCGTCCAGGCCGTCGAGGACCGGCAGGATCAGTCCGGCGCGCAGCAGCGCTCCAGCTCGGGTGTCACCGGTAGCTGCATCGATGGCGGACAGGTGGGGGTACTCGCGCAGGACCTGGGCTTCCAGCCAGTCGTACAGGCTTTGCCAGTCGGGGTTCCAGGAGGCCAACGGGACCAGCAGCGGCACCGGCTCGCTGGCCTGGCGGCGGCCGATCAGATCCAGGACGAACTGCACCAGCAGGACTGTCTTGCCGGCCCCGGGTTCCCCGAGCACGACGAGGCGCCCGCAGGGGCTGCGGTCGTAGGCCGCGAGTAACGCGCCACTACCGGCGAGGCCGCCCGGTCCGCTGCCCGGAGTGCCGGACACCGGTCCGCTTCGCCCACCGGCAGGCTCCTGTTGCAGTTCGGCCCAGCTCTGGACCAGGTCTGCGTCGGCCGCCCGCCAGAACACCTCCAGCGGCGGGCGGCCTACCCCGCGACGGGTTGCTTCGATGCCCCACTGGTCACGGACCAGGCCGGCGAGCTGGTCGGCGACCTTCTCGATGCCCCGATCTCCGGAGCGGGCCGCAACCGTGTCGACCAGGAGGGCCGCGACCGGCAGTAGTACTCCGACCGCGACCAGCACGGCGGCCCAGCCATCCTGCCCGGCCAGCCACGCCGCCCACCCGGCGGCCACGGCGGCGCCGCCGGCTGTCAGCCAGATCGAGCGTTGTGTCTGGCTACGTCCTCCGTTGCCGCTCATAGCGAGCAATCATCCACACAGCGCGAGTATCTGCATGGCGGGGTGGCCAGGGACCGAGCTGTGAGCCCCGCGTTGGCTGTGGTGCGACCAGGAGTGCAACGACTGGGGCTGGTTCGTCCTCAACGGGGCGAATCCCGAGACGGGCGCGCGGTGGACTGGCTCCGGCAGGCGGGCGGCCCGGGAGCCCAGGCGCCGGCCCCAAGCGGACAGACGGGCTGAGACTCTGCAAACAAAAGGAAACCGCTGGCCGGCCTCAGGTGGTGCACCTCCTCGCCCGCTACTCGAACCTCCCGTCACTCCTTACAGATCTTCGAACCACCTGCGCAGTAGTAACCGACAAGGACGACCAGGAGGATGAACCGGGCCTGGCGGGCCTCACGGGCTCCGGCCAGGTTCCGCGGCGGCATGCGATCACCGACCGGCTGCCAGCATCCGACATCGAATCCCTGATCAACTCCTACCTGGCGGGTGCGACAGCCCGCAGCCTGGCTGAGAAGTTCTCGATCAGCGTGACCGCCGTCAAGGTGCTGCTGCGGGCGCGCGGCGTCCGGCGCAACAGCCAACCCCCGGACCACATCTGACCGGCCTCCCAGAGCCCGGCCGCCTTCACGGTGGCCGGGCTCTGCCGCGTCGGGACCAACATCACCTAAACAGGAAACCCATCCATGGAACACGCACCAGCGAACGAAAGGATCATCAACCAGGCAGGCGCCCTACCCGCCGAGCCATCGCACGACGAGCGCCTGATCGCCCAGGGCATCGAGGCCGCCGGGCGCGACGAGCGCCCCATCGACGACCGCACCGCCCGCTACATCGCCGGTCAGCTCCACGGCGGCCAGTCCAGCGCCCTCTACAGCCTGGCCAGCACCGGCAACATCATCGAAGACACCGTCTACCACGAGCTGTACGAAGATCTCGAAGCCCAGACACCGGAGGTCGCCTCGTGGGTCGACGCACTGCGGATCTACTGCCTGACCCGGGAGGACAAGGGGTCAGTCAAGGGTTGGGCAGAGCAGGCAGCCATCCTCGACCGCATCGACGCCGCCCGCAAACGGGCGCGGATGCTCGGCGGGATCGCCGTAGCGCCAGAGCTGGCGGCAGATGCATCTCCGGCCGCGGGTCACACCGACCACCTGGACGAGCTGTTCGGCGAACCACCGGACGAAGAGATCGGCCGGGTGGATGAGCTGGGCTGGTTCGGCCTGATCATCGACCACAGCACCGGTGGCGGCACGATCGTGAGCCAGGATGAACAGGGCTTCCGCTACATCTGGGAGACGAGCGACGGCGAAGCCCTCGACCAGCGCTGGCAATCCGTTCTCCGGGAGTACCGCACCTACGAAGATTCACTTGTCGAGTTGGGGCGTCGTGATCAGGCCGAGCGCCTCGAACGGGTCGGCTACGCCTGCCCGGAGTGCGAAGAGCCGATCATCGAGGAGGTTCAGGGCCTCGACCGGGCCACCTGGGCGCACGAGGACGGCGAGCCGCTCTGCCCCGTCGTCGGGCCCGGCGGATACCAGCCGGCACAGCCGGGTGTCTGGCGGGACGGGGAGGTCGTGCCTTTGGCCGGGGAAGCTGACGGCGACGACGCCCACGGTGATGGACCGCGGGTGTACGTGACCAGCCTGGCCGATTACGTCAACGGCGACCTGCACGGCCGCTGGATTGCCGCCGATCGGGACGAGGAAGATCTGGAAGGCGCTATCGCCCGGCTGCTGGCGACGTCACCGGCCCGGCGGAACGGCGAGGAAGCTGAGGAGTGGGCCGTCCACGACTACGAAGGCTTCGAGGATGAGGTCACCTCCACACTGGGCGAGTGGCCGTCGCTTCAAGATCTGAGCAAGGTGGCCAAGGGCATCACCGAACATGGTCCGGCCTTCGGAGCATGGGTGGCCTACCTGGGCCGGGCGGACGATGAGCTGGTGGACCGCTTCGAGGAGTTCTACCGGGGCGAGTGGGGCTCGATCACGGACTACGCCGAGGACTACCTCCAGGAGACGGAGATCTACCGGGCGCTCGAAGAACTGCCGGAATATATCCGCCACTACGTCAGCGTGGATATTGAGCAGTACGCCGAAGACCTGACGAGCACGATGCACGTGGCAGATACGCCGGAGGGTGGGGTATGGGTGTTCACCGTCTCGTAGGGCGGGGCTACTATTCGGCCGCCTTGGTACGGGGATCGGCAGATAGCTTCTCGATGAGCATCCGTTCATACCAGCCAAGCTCGCGGCCGTTGGCGAGGCGCTCATGCTCCTCGACCTCGTGGCCATCGGCCAGTGCATCCAGGGCATTGAGTACGCTATCCACTTGAGCGGCATCCGCCTTACGGCTCAATTCCGCCTCGATGGCGTCGAACCGCTTTTCCATGTACTTGAATAACTTCGTGAATTGATCGTCAGACATAACGATCTTTGGTATGCGCCTGGCTGGCTAAAATACGCAAGGCCGGATGTGGCTGTCGATGAGCCACCCCGAGAATTAAGCAAACGTAAGCAAGGAACCAACCATATGACAGGAGAATCCACACACCGCCAAGGAGGTGAATATTATAGCGAGGCACTCGGCGAGGCAGCCGACACGGCCGGCGTACTACCACTGGAGCTGAACGGGAGTCCGCCTTACGCCCCGCCGCATCTCTTCAGCCGCCTGATCCCGGGGACGACACCGGGCGCGAAGCTGACCCCGGAGGACATGGCCCGGGTGACCGGGCATGACTGGAATGAACTGCATAGTCTTGCCAAGCGGTACGGATGGGCTATCGACCGCTCTCACTCACGAAAGCGGATGGACGGCAGCGCCACCATACGGCGGGGCGGCTACGCCCCCTACGGCACCGATGACGTCACCGACGACATTACGCAGGACGCGATGCTGCTGTACGCCCAGCGGCTGAAGTCAATCGAAACGGGCTGCCCGGTTGCCGAGACCGACGAAGAGACCGGCCAGCCGGTGGCCTGGCACTACACCCGCAAGGACGGGAAACGCTCCGTCGCCACGCGGGAGACGCTGTACCACTGGGCGGTACACGACGCGGCTCAGCGGAATGGCTACCGGCGGCGCGACCATGAGAACGGGAATGGTGGAAACGAAGCCGGCGGCACCTTGGCTCCCGCGCCTGGCGGCCCGGAGCCGGGAGAGAGCGGAAATGATCGGCGAGCCGCCGCCCCTGGCGATGCGCCTGACCCTGACGGCACACTGGAGATCCGCGGGCAGGTTGCCGCACGCTCACGCGAGCTTGGGACAGTGGCGCTGGCTCTGGTCCGGAACACCGCATTGGCCAGCCAGAGCGAAGTGATCTGGCGGCTGGCCTTCGGCGACGGCCGCGACTTTCCGGTACTGCGCCGACTGCTCCCGAAGGCCGAGCAAGCGGTCGACTTGGGGCGGACGCCGGTGCTGACCGAGACGGCAGCGGAGCTGCACGGCAGCCGCTCTCGCCGGATGATTATCCGCACGAGGGAGGCAGCCCGGAGAGAGTGGGAAGAGGTGTCCCGCCGGGCAGACGAAGCCCGTAGCGAACTGGCCAGGACAGAGGCCTGAAGGCTCACCTATAACCTAGGGGGTGGCGCCAGGGTCGTCGATCCTATGGCGCAGGAGACTTCGGCCAGGGCACTGGCCAGATAGTTTGTGCATCGTTAAGTAGCATCACGGGATCCTTTACCCTACCCGAGTAGTCGACCCAGTGGAGAATTAGAAGCGGAATGTAGATTTCCAGGAGCTGCCAAGCTTCAGTTACCAGACCTTTACGTCCATACAGGATTTGTGGATCTTTTGGATGCATCAACTTATGCCGAACCAGTGTAATAGCGCGTGGCCCATCCTTGGGGTCATCTGCCTTATCTTCCTGGCTCGCTATAAAGTCCTGCAAGACCGGCAGGCTCGCCGGGACATCAAGGGGGATCGAGGCGGCATCCAGAGCCATTCGCAGCCGCTTGCTCGCACTCAGTCCCCGGTCGTACTGTTTCTCATCTGCGCCACCCTCGATGACATTTCTCTGCCAGCCGAGTTGTTCGAGTGCTGCAAAACCGACCGTGATCCGCTCCTCGACGAACCCGCCGTGCGCCGAGGCCAGGTAGCCCTGGATTATCAGCCTGGCCGCCATTCCCCATTGTGGATGTAGGGCTCGGCGACCCACCCGATCAACAATATCTTCGATCGGTTCAAGGTTTTTACCCCACCAGCGAAGTACACCTTCAAGCCTATCTGTGCGCCGCACACCCCATTCGCGCCATACAACCGCACCGGAGGCGTCCACTCCAGCGGAGAGGCTTGGCGATGCCCAGCGACTGAGCGCAAAAGAAGCTGCGAGCTGGTACGCGAAGAGCGCCGGCTCCAGCTCTTCAGGAATAAAGGGTGCACGGTCAATTCGGCGAAGCGTAGCGAGGTGCGTAACCGCGAACCCGCGGCTTTCCTGGATTTCTTCGAGGGTCTCATCAAGATCGGGTCGGGCGTCTATGGCCATCTCCCAATCACCGATAATCCACCGCTTCCGTCCGAGCCAACGGTGTCCAGCAACACCTTCAGCTGGATCTAGCGGTAGTCCTTCACCCATGTCCGCGAGGTTCACCCAGCGGAGCTTTGTGTAGCTGGCCGCTTGGTCAGAGCGCCCGGCAACAAAGCTGCGACCCATCCAACCTCGGAGTCGCCGACTATCGACAGGAGAACCGTTTATCTTGTCGAGGAGCGTATCGACATAGGCATCAGCGGACTTCAAGATAAAGCCGTAGTCACCACTGCTGTAAATCAAATTCGGCGGCAGATCCTCATTGAATTCGGCCTGCCATCGAAGACGATGATCCGGAGCCCAGCACGCGGTCATTACGAGACGGCACTCCAGGCCCGTTTCTTGCTCGATCGCAGGGCCATCGTAAAGTACCTCGTTGGCGCTTGTTCGACTCAGCGTAAAGATTTCCGGATCGATCGGACCGAACTCGTCGACAGCATCCACTGCTTCGCCCCCGTTCATGCGGATCACGCTGGTTAAGCGGATCATACCCCAGGGGTGCGAGGTACAATATTTCATCCCAACCCCACCGGCTCTCGCTTCAGCACTAAGAACAACGGATGCCGCTGCCCGTGCATGGGCCGGGTAATCCTCCATCGCCGCGGTAGAGTAAGATCGCGCACGTGGAAGAGCTGCGCAAGGTATACGGGGATGCGTTCCTGAAGTATGTGTTAGATCTAGAGGACCTCAGTGTCGCCAAAGATGCGCTGAACGATGGCCAGCGGCACGCTGTTGGGCGGCTAGCGCAGGCAGCGCAGCACCGCACGGCCGATGATGAGCATACGTTTCGCTTGAACCTCCAGTTTTTCTTTGGGAACTACGATGGCACAATCGGTACGACTTGGTGTTCGGCGCTACGCCAAATTAGTGGTGGCGATAGACCTCAAGTCGACACCGCCGATACTCTGCTTGGCCAGTTGCTGGAACTGGGTATTGAGATCTGGCCGGTATTCCTTCTTCCAGAACCAGAAGATTGGCCGCTTACTATCGGCGGCATAACTCCAAATACATTTTCACACCCTCTCTCGGCAGTGCTAAGACAGGCGATACTTGACGATCCGGCACTTCGGAAACTTTTTCCCGAAGTCCCAGAACGGATCAGCGATGATCGGGACACTCTGGGTATACACAGCGCTATAACCGTTTCGAACGGACACGGCGGAAGCCGCCAACTGACGACATTGCTGGATACCCTGCTCACTGGAGCCAGGTACCGTCAGATCCTGCATGGCAGCGAAGACATTGGTAGCTACCTGATCGAGATCGAGCAGGTATTGGACGAAGCCCGCCGCCTGGCCCGCGGTGAAGAAGTCCAAGTTCCGCGTCTAATAGCTCTGAATGGCCTACGACTCTCCTCCGGAGATGAGCTAGTTACACCATTCGGCACTATACGGCAGGCGCGCGATTCCGACCGCGTCCTCCTCACCGCTCCAGGCATCGGAGGGTTTCACCCCCAAAGCATGCTTGAGACAACTCACCCGCTCAAGATTCTCGACATTCGCAAGTTTGAAGACGAGGCTCCTGCGACTGCGGTGCGCCGCCTGGAACGCTTCCAATCGGTGTTCGACGGCTACCAGAAGCGCACCGAAGTCAACCTCATGATGACTCGCCTTGCATTGTTGCTGGCTTCAGACGGTCCTACGTTTATCGCCCCAGCCCCGGCAGCTTGGGCAACCTTAGACCCGCTTAGCTCCTCTCCACTACAACACTGGATGCTGCAGCAGGCGGAACCCTCAGGAACGAGCACTCTTGATCCGGAGGCGATCCAACGCGCAACAACCTGGGCGAGCCGTATCCGTCCGGAAGAAGTGGAACGGATCGAGATCGGCGTTAAGCGTCTACTCTCGGCGGCGAGCATTCGAGGTGATCTCGTTGACGGATTCATCGACGCGGTGGTCTGCTGGGAGAACATGCTCGGAAGTTCTAGCGAAAGTACCTTCCGGACATGCGGCGCGATGGCCTGTCTGCTGGAGCCAAATGATTACAAGGCCAGAATCGACCTAACGAAGAAGTTGGAAAGTCTATACAATCTCCGAAGCAAGGTAATTCATGGCGCTCGGGATCTGAATTTCCGAGAAGCGAAGAAGCACCGAGACGACGCTATCCGTTACGGCCTGGAAGCGATGCGGCGACTGCTTGAGCTGCCGAGAATCCTGAAAGAGAAAGAGTCTTCTGTCCGCGGAAAGATGATACTCCTCTCTTCCGGGTTCGTGAGCCTCGAACCGTCCTGAGAACCGGGCGAACCCCAGGAACGCTTGTCAAGGAGGTCTCTCCAACCCGCCCTCATGTGCGGGTTCGCGCTACACCGCGGTCCGGTTCGTGCGCAGGCAGCAGCTCCCGTTCCAGCACCCACGCGAAGGCCACCCCGCTCTTCGGGAACACCCACCCGTCGTACCGCACGCTGACGGTGGGTGGGTCAGTGTCCTTCGGGCTCCGGGAGATACGTGTCGGCTGCGAGCCTGCGATGAAGTCCAGGACGTTGACGTGCCGGATGCCGCAGCCGCCGTAGGCGAAGTCCACGTCGACGCCCTTGCAGGGTGCGCCGAAGTCAAGGTAGAGCAAGTGCCCATGCTGCTGAACCAGCACCCGGTAGGTGTAGGAGATCTCGACCTCGTGCTGGGCGTCCGTCCGGCCGCCCACGGTAACGGCGAAAGACTGTCCGCCGGAGCGCTTGCTCCGGCGGGTCGGCCATGGCCGACCGTCAACGGTGAACTGGAGTAGCTCGAAGGCTTCGGGTGAGGTGGCGTCGATCCCGGCGACGGGCTCGAAGTAGTGAACCTCGATGACCGTTGGATCGAGCAGCAGCTCTCGGTACTCATCAAGATCGGAAGTGCAGGCGAACCGACGGGTGGACTCGGCCAGCTCCACGCGGTACTCCCGGCGGATGGTCGCCACGAACATGCTGCCCTCGCCCGCGGACGGACCCTTGGTCCACGGGGTGAGGCTGAGTGAGACGCGCATGTCCTGGCGGCGTTCGGTGGAGGCCGTCACCTGGTGGCGAAGATCGGCATAGAGATCGTTAGCCAGGGCCTGGTCGCCCAGCTGGATGGCCAAGGTGTTGCGGACCACCCGGTCGAGAGTCTCTGGCGATGCCACGTTCACCAGGGCGTCCGGCGCGAAGGCGAAGCCGTCGATCACAGCGTCACGGATGGCCGGTGCTTCTTCCTTCAGGATGCGCCGGAGACGTTCGTTGGCTCGTTCGTCGGCGTCGCGCTCGTTGATGTACTCGAAGGCCACGACGATCAGGCCGCTGCCGAAGAGGGTCGAACCAAGCTCGGAGAGTGGCAGCCAGGCCAGCCACCGCACGGCGGCTGGAAGATCCACCTGCTGCCCCAGCGCCAGCAACGCCACGCCGAGCACCGTGAGGATCACGGCCAGCAGGGTGAGCTTGGTGCGGTAGAGGCGTTGCAGGGGTGTCATATGTACAAGATCAGTTTACCACGTTTGCGATCTTGCTTGGAACCCACGGGAGGCGCGACGCTCCGCGTGTAGCCGTCGGAGCGCCGCGCCGGGGTGTCGCAGGTGTGGGCTGGCTCAGCCGCCCGTACCCCCGCCGCCCGATCCGTCGCCGCCGTGGGCGTAGGTCTGCATCGTCATGCCATCACCTCCGAGAGAGTTGTCTCGCTGACGGCTGGACAGCCACGCTGCTGGCTCGGCCGATCCCCACGTCGCAGGGACAAGCTCAGACTAGGCGCAGAGTCATGGGACGTATATGCATGGGATGTATGTTCTCTGGGCGTAGAGGCGCTAGACGTATGGGGTTGGGGTCGTCATGGCGACCCCTCCACTGTCCGCAGCCACCCAAGCATTCGGGGAACGGGTGCGCGCCCGGCGGCATGAGCTGGGCAAGAGCCAGGAGCAGCTGGCGGATGACTGTGGGCTGCATTGGACGTTCGTCGGCCAAGTGGAGCGGGGCAAGCGGAACATCTCGCTGCACAACATCCTGAAGCTGGCTGGGGCACTGGAGATCGATCCGGGGGAGCTGGTGCGAGGGTTGCGGGCGCCGATCACCTGACCAATGCTGCTCAGCCCAAGTACCACTACACCCGTTGGGCTTTATTTCCGCTACCCGAATGCCGCTTCGGAGCTACGAGCCGGGCGATGCCGATAATCATACCTGTCGAGATCAGCGCCAGCACCAGAAAAGCCAGAGTAACGGCGACCTCCTGGATTAAGGAGTGGGGCGATGCAGCGACGAACATAAACCAGCGCAGATGCTCCAGGAGATTCCAGGAGATGAGTATTGTCATCAGTAAAGTTCGGACAGAAGAGCCGACCCGCGAACGCCACGCTACTACTGCGGCCACACTTACCAGCAGTGCCAGAAATATGAAGTAATTCGGAATCCAGGCCAGTCGGCCTATTGTCCGCCCGCCAGTGAACTCGCTACGGGCAAATCCACCGTTCACACCATCGGCGGCAGTGGCGAGCGGATTGACGCACGCCGGATCAACAAGGCAGTAGGGGTTGGAATAGAAGTAGTCGAGAAATACTTCCGCCCCAGGCTTCGCCGTCACCGCATCGTTCGAGCTGGACGACCACGAAACAAACCCACACCAGCCGACCGCCGTAAACAGCACTGTACCCAGTATTACTAGGCTGCGCAACCAGCCGGCAGTTAATCGATCTTTCATTCCGGTCAATTATAGCGAACGGGGCGCGCTGTCGTAAAGTAGAACAGACTGCCCCGGCCGCCATGCAGAGCTTCCGCCTAGTTGCGAATTTGCAGCAGGTAGACACGCATATTTGGGTGCTCGGCCTGGAGCCAATTTTGACCCTTTTCGGACCAGGTCCAGCCTCGCTTGAGGTAGAAGTTTACCGGATGCGTTCCGGGGATACTGGCATTCACCGTTCCCCATTCCGCAACCTCAGGATACTGGCCAGGCTTGATCCCTACGACGAACGCGAGATGGTCAAGACCATTGACGCCCTGCCCATCCCAGTCGCCTTCCCAGTCGTAAGCGAGGACATCCCCGGGTTGAGCCTGGGGAACGCTGTTCGAAGTCAAATTCGCCGTAATGTCAGTCCAGGAAGTATTGTAGGTCTTCCTCAGATATGAAACCAACTCGACTGATGTCGCAGCGGCTGTTCCTGGCCGATGGCTCCACAGGAACCCGTGCCCGCCTTCATCGGTCCACTCATCTGTCTTGGATAGACCTCCGGCCCAAAGAGCGCCGCTAACAAAGAATGAACACGCCGCATCGAAGGGTTGCGGATCATACGCATGCAGCAGCGCCCACTGGACAGCGGCCCCGGAGTCGTAACAGGTGGGTTCACCCGGCGTCTTATCCCCCGCCGCGTTAGGCGTATTGAGGTTGTGGTCACTCACCCAGCCATCGCCGATATCCGGCCGGCTGAGATTACGGACGTAGTGCCACCACGTGTTGTTGTACGGCCCGGCCGGGCCGCCCCACTGCCCGCAGATAAGCTCGATGTTGTCACCCGTGTAAATACCGACGCCAGGCTGACCGTTGGGCTTATCCCAGCTAGGTTCGGTGCGGTAGTAGACGCCACCATCTGCGTCTACGGCTGTGTATACCTGGCTCGTAGAAGCAGCCGATGCCAACGGAGGGCTTGCTTCCTCGCCAGTCACGAGGAGGGCCGCAAGTGCCAGGGACGCAGTTACTGCCGACACGAACGAAGCACGCCATCTGGCCACCCGGCGCTCCTGATCTTCGAGTTCGAGGCCGGCCTTGAGGCCGGGTTTGTAATACTAACAGCTGCCACCGAACTTGCTGGATAGCAGACGTTGGCCCGTGGTACGACCGCCAATGTTCCCCTGCGAACGAATGTCAAACCATTAACGCGGTGCGGTTGATAGAACACGTAATTATGGCCTGTGTGCTGCTCATACCTCACGCGCATAGCGCTGTCCCGCTACTGAATCCACTGTTACGACAGGCGCCCTGAGTCGGGTCGAGCCCACTCCTCAGCCCGGGGCGTCACCCACCGTGACAGGATCGAGGGACAGATGCTCGGGACCGTGTACGGCTACATCCGCTTGGACGCCGACGACCAGGCCGAGGAAGATCACCTGCACGATCAGCTGTCCGACTACGCGGCGGCCGAAGGCTTGGCACTGGCCGATGTGTTCGTCGACCGGCACACACCGCCGGCCCGGATCGTGCGGCCGGGCCTGGCGGAACTGCTGGCCCGGCTCAGGCGTACCGAAGGCTGCGGGGTACTGGTCGCAAGCTTGGATCACCTCTCGCCGTCCCTGCCGGTACGGCAAGCCATCCTGGTAGAGATCAGCAACGTCGGCGGCCAGGTGCTGGAAGTAGCGACGCGGCCGGCGACGTCGCTGCGGTAGGTGAGAGGCTGCTTGCGGGGCCGGTGCTGGTCCAACAGCCCCATCCGCCAGAGGATGGGCAGTGACGCTGCACGACGCACGAAGGAGTGCCATGCCCGCGCACGAGACCGTGACCTCGCTTCGCACGTTGGACGGGTTGCAGCTGGCGGCGACGCTAACCACGCCAGAGGCGACGGCCGAGCGTGCCGCGGTCCTGGTTCACGGCGGCGGTGTCACCCGTGAGGAAGGCGGCTTCTTCACCCGCCTGGCCGCCGGACTGGCCGAGGCCGGTGCGGCGTCGTTGCGCTTCGACCTACGGGGGCACGGGGAGAGCGAGGGACGGCAGGAAGAACTGACGCTGTCCTCCATCCTCAACGACATCCGGGTCGCCCTGGCCAGTGTCAGGCGAACCACCGGAGTCAGCCGGATGACCTTGCTCGGCGCGAGCTTCGGCGGCGGCATCTGCGGCTACTACGCTGCCAAGCGTCCAGCGGAGGTGTCACGGCTGGTGCTGCTCAATCCGCAGTTCAACTACAAGTGGCGGACGATCGACAGCCGGCCGTACTGGCACGACGACCGCATCGACGACGAGGCCGCCCGGACGCTGGATGAGGAAGGGGCGATCACCTTCACGCCGACGCTCAAGCACGGCCGGCCGATGCTGAACGAGGTGTTCTGGCTGCGGCCGGACGAGGTCATCGGGGAGATCGCCGCGCCGACACTGCTGGTGCACGGCACCAAGGACACCCTGGTACCCATCGAGTCGTCGCGTGCGGCACTGGCGAAGTTCACGGCAGAGGCCCAGCTAGTGGAAGTGGAGGGCTCGCAGCACGGCTTCGCCGTCCACGACGATCCCCAGTACCTCCAGCCCCAGAGCCAGGAGTGGCAGGCGTACGTCATCCGGACGGTGGCTCAGTGGGTGACAAACGCCTCGTAGGTCGGCGCCCATCTTCCAAGGGCCGTAGGCTACTCGCCGGAATGCTGGATTTGCATCCGCTGTCGACTGCCCCGAAATTAGGCGCCGAGCCGCTCCCGCAGTGTTGACAGCGACTCTTCATCCACACCCACCCAGCCGACCTGAATTGTAAAGGTGATGAAACCTTCGATGGCGGCCATTAGCTTCCTCACCTCATCGATCTCCTCCTCTCTCCCAGAGTCTGCATGCTTCAATTTTTGAAGCGCTCCTCGTACTTCCGCTACGCCCATGGCCGCGAGCTCATGCATCGGAGATGGATGCGGAATCGGTTGACCTGCGTAAACCAAGCACAGGGCCTGCCCTCGCTTCGAGGGCTGCACTACGCCATAATGATCAACATATGTCAGATCACGCTTGTTCGGAGCCTCTCGACGCACCCACTCCAAGACAAATTCTCGCTGAAAAGCGTTACGCAGCATGCGGTCCAGCATTTCAACCAGCGAGTTGGCGGCTTGAGAGACACCGTCCGCTGAGGTGTCGAGCACATCGCGGGCACCCTGAATTTTTCGAGCTAGCCTTGCGCTGAGGGCTATGAGTGCGTCCCGCGTGCGGCCTTCTATGATCTGATGCAGCTGGTCGGCAAGTCGCTGTAAGTCGGCACCAAGTGTGCCGGCCTCTCCTTCCCGCGCAGGAACGGATTCGAGTGAGAAGCCCTTGGCTATCACCCCTTCCAGGGCATCGTCGATTATCAGAGTGAGTTGCAGCATGGAATGATTGAGTTTACTCAGACCCTCGACACGGGCAATCTGGTCCGGGGTTAGTAGCACGACACAGTCATCCAGCGCGAGGGCCAGCGGCATTATGTGTCGCGTGACTCTTCGCGCAGCGAGGATCGCTACTGCTCCGTCACTCTTGAGCGCTTTCACGAGGCGGTCGTATCGCGCAGTCCCGACGAGTCGTCGAACGAAAATCTGGTATCCTTGGGATTTTATTCTCGCGGCAATCTCATTGCCGTCTTCGCTTAGCTTGTTAAGCCCGTCGGTCAGCATCTGGACACGCTCCTCGTCCAGACCCGAAAAAATCAGCTCAAAGTCGTAGATTCTCTCACGCCACGGACGACTGTCATTGTCGTCGAGCATGAGTTTCGCCGTCGCGACCACCGCGTCAATGAACACGATCACGACGTCATCCAGCAGGAGGGTGTGCCGCAACTTCGTCGGCATCCGGCTCAGTTCGGCCGCAAGAGCGGATCGGCCAGACAGCTCGTGGCCACTAAGATGCGGTCGAGCAACGTCCGTAGATGGTGAAGCGTTGGCCATTCCAAGCCCTCGGTAGGCAACCAGGATCAGATTGGTTTCGCTACACCAATCCCGTCTTGATCAGTCTACAGGTTGCGGTGGAGTCGGCTCTGTCGAGATGCGACCAATGCACGCAGGGCTGTCCACCGACAGCAATCCGTAACAGCGGATATCGACTTCCCTGCGAAGAGTAGTTGCGCCATCTCGCTCACAGACGAGCGCACACACCGCAGGCAATCGCTACGACCCCATCGCCTCCCGGAACTCCCGCGGCCCCGGCCGCGACCGCCAGGGCATTAACGTCCGTGCCACGTCCGACAAGATGGCCGTCGTGCGCTCCGAACTGGTTGCCCGCGCGATCCGCAAGGCGTTGAGGCCGACAGCAGCGGCATCGTCCGGGTGGCCGCTGAGAGCCAGCGCTGCCGCCCGGCGCGCCCCGAACAGGCCGGTGTCGCGGCGGGACAGGCTGTTCCCCGCCAGGATGTCCGCGAAGATCCCGGCTGCCCGGTCAGGAATCCCGGCCTCGGTGTAGACGGCGGCGGCACGCAGTTGCAGCGTGGCGGTGGTGACCCGTTGGCCGGCGGCTTCGGTATCCCGCGAGGCTTCGCCGAACGCCACGCGGGCGGCGTCCAGCTTGCGCTCGATCACGGGCAGCGGTTCGCCGTGGGTCGCCAAGGCCAGTGCCTCCTGTTGCAACAGCTCGGCCTGGACAGATGGCGGCGCGGCCGGGCACACGCGGCTGGCGGCTTCAGCCAGGGTCAACGTCCGGGCCAGGTCGCGGCCGTCGTAGGCCATCTGCGACTTCTTGACCAGCACGTACGCCTGCATCGGGGCGTCTTGGGCTTCCTGCGCCCACTCCATCGCGCGGTCATACCAATGGGCTGCGGACGCTGGGTCGTGGAGGTCGCGGTACAGCCAGCCGGCGAACTCCGCACCATCCGCGCCGACCGCCAGCAGTTCCCGCCGCACCGGCGGCCGGACGTCGCGGGCGTGTTGCTGGATCGCCCCCAGGACGCCGAGCACCATCGGGAGGACACGCAATGGTCCGAGCCGGCCGTCGTCCCCCTTGCATCGCTCGAACTGCTGGGCGAAGAAGCCGACAACCGAGCCATCCAAGTAGCGGCGGGCGTCCTCCAGCGCGGCGGCCATGTGCCGCAGCTCATCCACCCCGGCAAAGGGCAGGATGCGGGCGGCCTGGCGCTCGGATGAAGCGTGGCCGGTACTGGTGATCAGCCTCTCCAGTCCGGCCGTCTCGGCGGCTCCGGCGTCGATGGGCAGGGTGATCTCCCGGCCGCCCACCACGACCGGCAGGAAGATCGGCGGGCGGGCTTGGGCTGGTTGCCGGGCACGCGGTTCGCCGGGTAGGTCGAACCACAGCAGCTCGGCCGGGATGCCGAGGATCTGGCTGTAGCGGATCAGCTTGCTCAGTTCTTCGGGTGCGCGGCCGTTCTCGATGCGGCTGAGCTGAGCCTGGGTGAGGCCGAGCCATGTGCCGACCAGTTCCTGGGGCAACGTGTAGCCGTGGTGCGGATGGTGGCGGTAGGCGAAGATCACCCGCCCCATGTGCCAGGTGGCCAGGGCATCACGCATCTGGTCGAGTGCCCAGAACTCTGAGCGGACGGCCGGCGGCCGAGCCTGGGTGTCGAGGGCGGCGCTCTGGCAGGGGCTGCACATGGCCTTGGTGTTGTCGGCGGCGAGCCGGTGGCCGCAGCGCGAACAGTGCCGTAAGCGGGGCGCGGTCGTCATCGCCGGGTGGTCTCCCTCCCTGTACGCGCCAGAGCCAAGGTCAACACCACGACGGTAACACCGCCGGTAGCAGGGTCTATGCGTCCCGCGTATGCCGGTCACCGCTTCTCGGTGTAGTCGCCCCGCTTTCGGCGGCAGACGCTGAGGCCGTTCGATCACCAACCCGCAGTGAACCCGGGATGACACCACCGGGAACGGCCGTGCCAGCGATGGCGGCCGTCCCGGCGGCATCCCCCGCGCGAAAGGGGGTTATCCCGTGGCCCTCGCGTTGGCCGTACCCGTCTTCGGCCCCCCGGCTGCCGGCAAGACGACGCTGACCGCGGCTCTCGGTGCGCTACCGGGTCGGGCTGTCTTCCGGCTTCGGGAGCATGTGCCGGAGACCATCCTGGCGGCCACGGCCACCAGCGCCGAACGACTCGGCTGGATCGACGACTTCACCGTGGTCACGGCACTACGCGGCTACATCGAGGCCACGGCCTCGGCTAGCGCGGCGCACACGGTGCTGTTCGACAACTTCCCCGGTAGCGGCGCGCAGGTGCGCTTCTTCCTGACAGTGCTGGAGCAGCACGCCCCGGGCTGTGCGGTGCGTGCCGTGGAGCTGGCGGCGGACACCACGACGCTGTACCGGCGGGCTTTCCAGCGCCGGGTGTGCCACCGCTGCGAACGAGACCCCATCCGTGATCCCCGCCTGCCGGCCGTGCCGAGCGTCGAGGACGCCCAACGCTGTGCCCGCTGCGGCGGCATCCTCCACCCCCGCCGGGGTGATGCGCCCCGCCTGCTGCGTGCGCGGCTCAATCGCTACCGCCAGACCGCCGACGGCATCCGGGAGGCGTTCACCGCGGCCGGCGTCCCGGTCACCCAGCTCGATGGCGGAGCCTCCGCTGACCAGACCGCCGAAGCCATGACCGTGCTACTCACGAGGAGCAGCCAGCCGTGACCACCGTCCACCTTGACCCGCCGCGCCTGCGGACCGATGACGACTACGGCCACGCCCGGATGCCCCGCCGAGCCGGTATGCCTGCGCCGGAGCGGATCGAGCGGATCGCCTACGGGCGCTTCCGCAACGTCTACCTGTACATCACCGAGGCCTGCCAGCTGCGCTGCGAGCACTGCTACATGGGCGAGCGACTGGACCGGGCGCTCAAGCTGACCCTGCCGGAGATCCAGGACATCCTGACGACCTGGCGGAAGATGGGCGGCAGCAAGCTGACCATCTTGGGCGGCGAACCGACGCTGCACCCGAACTACGTGGACGCCATCCGGCTCGGCCGAAGCCTCGGTTACGAGGACGTCATCACGACGACCAACGCCCAGCTCCCGGCGGCGCGGAAGTTCCGGCAGCTGACTCCGGAGGACTTCGCCTACGTCCAGGTCAGCCTCGACGGCGGCAGCGCCGAAACCCACGACCGGGTGCGCGGGGCAGACACCTTCGCCACGGCGCTGGAGACGACGGCCGAACTGACGGGACGCGGCTTCGACACCCGGATCATCTGCACCGTCAACCAGGCCAACCGGGGCGACGCCCTGAAGCTGCTGGACATCGCCGACGAGATCGGCGTGTCGCTGGTGAAGTTCCATGTCTTCTCGACGATCGGCGTCGGCCACGGCAACGCCGACATGGCCATGAGCCCCCGGGAGTGGGTGACGTTTTGCGACGTCCTGAACCAGACCGCGCCCGGCTACCAGACGCGGGTCTGGTACCAGCCGACGTACGCCCGCCGCGACCAGATGGACCGCTACGCCGCCGAGGGCTACCAGGGCTGCATCGGGCGGACGCTGGACCGGATCTCGATCTTTCCCGACGGCAGATGCTACGTCTGCTCCTACCTGTTCGACACCGACCTGCACTTCGCCCGGATGCAGGACGGCCAGGTGGTGCTCAACCGGGGTGACAACGAGTTCGACCTGTTCACCCGGCCGTTGGTGTCGAGCGCCTGCGGCGGCTGCAAAGCCACGGCGTGCCAGGGCGGCTGCCCGGCCGAAGAGATCGTGATGGGCGGCTCGTCCTGCGCCGCGGAACCGGACATCGTGCCGGTCTGCCGGCTGTGGAAGTCCAGCGCCAAGCCCGAAGACTGAGGAGAAGATCCAGATGGAGCACGTCATCGAACCGCTGCATGCGCTGAACTGGAACGACATCGACGCCGTGGAGCACGCCACCCGGAAGGCGCTCACCCAGCTGGCCGAGGACCCGAGTCTGGTGCGGGATGCCTTGATCACCCTGCCGGACCGGCCAGAACTGCTGGCCCTGTGCGAGCACTACGACATCCTGGACAAGATCGTGCTGTACCAGGACCGCGCCGGCATCCGGGTACGGCTGCATGTCTTCCTGCCCGGCCACTTCGACCGCCCGCACAACCACCGCTGGTCGTATGCCAGCCGGATCCTCCGGGGCGAGTACCGGCACTACTTGTTCGGCGACGTCGACGTGGACACCGAGCCCGAACCGGGCAGCCTGGCCGCGTTGCAGGTCCGCCAAGAGCAGGCCGGCTACGCCTACGCCCTCCACCATGCGATGGTGCATGCCGTGGTGGCCGAGCCGTACACAGTGTCGCTGGTGATCCGGGGGCCGGCTGTGAAGGATCGCTTCCTGGTCATGGACCGGAAGACCGGCGAGCGCTGGTGGCAGTTCGGAGCGGGACAGGAGACGGCCGGCGAGGCAGCGCGCAAGCGGATGACCCGGGGGCGGCTGGACGAACTGGCGGGGATGCTGCGGGAGTGGGATCTGTTCTGATGATTTCATTCAGGGCGTGAATTACTGGGTGCGGCTCCGGCTATGCGGTCTCCGGAGCCGCACCCGTCGTTTACCGATAGCCGAGGCTTGCCCAGGTCCTTGGCCCGACGACACCGTCGGCCACCAGGCCATGGGATGCCTGCCAGTTCCGCACCGCCCGCAGAGTGATGGGCCCGAAAATGCCATCCGCCGGAATACGCAACGCGCGCTGCAGCGTCACGACAGCGCTGCCTCGGCTACCGTAGCGCACTGTTGGCATCGCCTGCCGCGTTGTGGGCTGGCTGGGAGCAGCGACAGGAGGGCTGGCAGGCCGATTCGGAATGGTCACGGGTGGCCCGCTCGCCGGATAGCTCGGAATGGTGGTTACAGGCCCGGCCGCAAGCGCCGGGACTGTGGCAACCGAACTGCAGGCGGCAACTGTCGCAACGACCAACCCTGCGCGCGCCAGTTTACGCGGGACGAGGCTGCCCGTCGGCCTGCCCGGCGCTCTGTGCCGCCCAGGCGATCTCTTCGTCATGTGCTGCTCCTTGTCTGAGGCCGATGCACCATGCATCTGACCGAGAAATGCTGAGGCCTAGCTGATGGCTACAGCGGTGTGATCATTGGTGAGCGAATCACGGCCTCCGTACCCCAGACACGGAAAGCCACTCCATTTCCGCCGTCGACGCCACAGGACGCGGGCAGACGAGGGCCGTCCGCCAGCGGCCACTTCACAACACGAGGTCCGGGGACACCGCCGACCGTCCCAGTGGCACTGGCCGTCGGACCATGCACTTCGATCGTCCAGGCGATCTCTATAAGCTTGCCCGCGACATATGGCCGGGGCACGCGCGCCGGCGTGCCGTTGATGAAGGTATAGGTGTTGTACTCTCCGGACTTCGCAATCCCCGCGAGGACACGCTGCGGCTCATCGGGTGATTCAATAAAGCCGTACTGTAGGTACGCTCCCATCGGTTCACCATTTTGGCCAATGGTCATGCAGGTCCCAACACCGAACCCCCAGCCGAGGTTGGAGTTCGGGCCTTCGGGCAGGGTCAGCGGAGGCGTCTTGAGGTCGACGGTGAACGTCAGACGGTAATCGCAATAGCCGACTCCGTCCAAGGCCCAGCCGGCCGAGTTGTAGTCGCCCGGTTCGAGCGCTGTCTGTAGAAGGTTTGCTCCATAAGAAGCCGTCCCATTGCCGAATTGCTGCCATTGGGAGAGGTCGGCATTCGCCTCGGGCACGATCGTCTCGCCCGGCTTGCAACCAGCTTTTACCTTCGGGCCGTGCTCCGAGTCAGACGGCAGCACGGTCAGGAGTCCAAAGGCGATGGTAGCAACCGCGACAACGGCTGTGGCCGCGCCGAGATACCCGCTGCTTCCGAACGCGAGATACAGCGTAGCTAGGAGGGCGGCAGCCATCACCACCGCGAGGCAAACGCGTACAAGGCCATCGGTAAAGAGGAGAAGAACAAGCGCCGCGAAAGTGATGCAGCCGAGCAGCCCCACGAGGAGCCATCGTAGCTGGAGTGGCAAGCCTTACCCCCGAGGTTCATATGCCGATCTTTTGGCTAGCTACCCGAGGGTGCTCCGGTCTAAACCTGGCCCGGAAGTTAAAAAGAATTCTTGCTAACTAGCAAGATGGACCTCGGCTCATCTACTCCAGAATCCCGGCCAATGCAATGTAAATTCCAAGACAAGATCAAGATGACGGAGAGTCCGGCAGGCGGGCATCCACTACGACGGGAATCGTAGCGCTTCGATTACTCTCCGGATCTATAGTCTGAGGCCTGGCTCGCCCGCCTACCCAGACCGGCTCCATGCCGATGTTCGGAAATGAACACTCGGAGTTCCTCCAGTCCGGGGAGCGGGCCGTGGTGGGCACATTTGCAGCGCAGACCACCACTCGCTGTAGCCAAGATCAGGGTGTCGGTCATCGGCAAGGTGTGGAGCAGGCCATAGATCAACCCGCCGGAGAACGCCGCGCCCGCACAGTGGGTGTGCCGTACCTCTACCTCGAACGCCGGGACGGTCACTAGATCATCCATCGCGGCAGCCACCGCCCCGAATGCCCCGGTGGTGACCACCGCCCACGAAGCTCCCGTCTGATCGACCAGTGCCCCGGCCATGGCCGGGGCGGCTTCGTGTTCGGTGTCATCGACGTTGGTCTGGATGATCAGGTCGGGATAGCCCTGTACGGCCGAGGCCACAGCCGGCGACAGAACCGAACCCCCGAGGTTCACCAGCAGCGGCACGCCGGCCGTCCGTGCAGCATGGATGGCGCGCACCGCCGCGGGCTCGATCAGTTGGTAGCAGTCGACGTAGGCGAAGGATGCTCCGGTCAGCGGCGCGAGGTCGACCACAGTGAGGGCCTCGGGGACGCCGGGCAGGTGTGGGAACCAGGTACGGGTGCCCTGCTCGTCGGCCACGATCACGATCTGCGGCGTGGCGATGCCGGGCACCGTCTCAGCGGTGGTCGTCACCCGGTTCCGGTGCAGCCAGGTCCTGATCTGATCGCCCGGCGCGTCTTCGCCGATACCGTTGCTGATCACGAGCGTCGGGACGTCGAGCGCCGCCAAGACGGCGGCGACCATGGGGCCATCGGCGGCGATGGAGGCTTCGGCCCGCTGGACCTCTGCCCCGTGGTTCGCCTCCGGAAAGCGCTCGACGTTCCACAGCGACGCGGCGGCCAGGTAGCTGAAGCAGACCACCGGGCCGGGACGATCCCCAGTCACGGCTACCAGCCGTAGATCGAGAACGGGCGGTCGGCGGTGATGCGTTCCAGGGCGGTGCGGCAGTAGGCGATCAGATGCTCAGGCAGCGCGTCCAGTGGGAACCAGGCCAGTTCGCTGCACTTCTCGGGTTCGCGGTTCTCCGGCTCGCCTTCCCACTCGCGCACCATAAAGAAGAAGGCGGCCCGGCCGCCGCTTGATGAGTTGTGCATGACGTGGGCGAACTCCACGGCTTCCGGCCTGATCGTGATGCCGACTTCTTCTTTGGCTTCACGGATGAGAGCCATAACCACGGACTCGCCGGCTTCGAGGTGGCCGGAGGGCAGGTGGTAGGCGCCGTCTTCGTAGCCGGTGTTCTGGCGGCGGCCGAAGAGGACTCGGTCGTCGTCAATCAAAACGAGGTGGACGTCGGTGGTGAGCTGGTGGCGAAGGGAATCAGGCATACACCAAGTGTAACGCTTGCGATACTGCGGGATATGCGTACAGCGCATAGACAGAGCACTTCCAGTAATGCCGGAGGTGTTCTGGGCGCTTCGCTTACACTGGCAGAACGCGAGTAACAAAACCTGCCATCCGATAGAAGCGTTCCTCGCGACGGCGCAGGACATCAGGGGAGACCATAGCGCCCGTGCCAAGAACGCAAGCACGATAGCCAAGGCGTAGAGCGATTTCAAGCTTCGGGTCGGGATTCTTCGGCGAAATCACCTGTAGCTGCCTCGAATCGAAGCCAATCTTCCGCCAGATGTCGACCGCCCGCCTTCCGTGACGACGGTGAATGACTAACGCCAACGGCGAGTCCGGGGTGTACTTGTCAACTGGGGTCAAGCCGTTCTCCACTAGGATGCCAACTTCGTCAACGGTGCTTGTAGCATAATCCCGCCCAAGAGGGTGAGCTTTATTGGGCCTGACAAGTTCCTCGGGCACGCCCCGATCGGTAAGCAGCCGACCAATGACATACGCTTCAGCCTGTCCAACGGTAGCCTGCATTCCTTGCCGCTTAGCCGGGCGGCCGGCCACGCAGGTCACGGGTATCGGTTCGACGGATTCCGCACTATTCGCCCACCAATAATCGGCGGCAAGATCAGCACGCGCCACCCCATCCGGCGAGATTTGCAGCCTTCCTTCGTCGTCATAGGTCGAGCCGGGCGCACCGAAAACAACAATGTCTTGCGGACAAGCTAAGCCGGCGAATTCTAAGTTACCCATTGCAGCTATCATACGACATCTTACCTCCCTCGCAAATATCTACCTCTACCGCCGATCTGTTGCGAGACCGGCAAGGCTGCGCTGCAAGAGATCATGGCGGAATTCGTAGGATATGGCCGTTTGGCGAAGCACTCCAAGTTCATGCGCCTCTTCAAGAAATCCAACGAGCCGCAGCGGCAGTTTGGTCGCAATCACCAGCCATAGATGAGCCACTCGGAAGCGCACCCATGCTGCAAAAAGCAGACTTGAGGTAAGTCCTCCAGCAATACCGCTCAAGACGCCAGCGGATGTACCTTGATGCAGGGCCGACTGAATCGTTGCTGTAGTCAGTAGTGCGCAAATCAATGCACCCAGGATAGCAGTGCCAGCAGCTGCACCCATTCCGTCCCTTTTGATGGCTTCACGGGGGCTACTTGCCCGCGCGCCCGAGACCTTCTTATCAAATTTCGAGCTGCCGATCAATACCACGCCGGCTGCCACGCCTCCCAAGAGCCCAACAAGAGCCGAGACCACCACTCCAATACCGAGTCCCGTCAGCACACGCACCACGACATCATCGGTGAGTGCCGGCGGTCGATCTCCCCAAATCACCCAATAGATTCCCGATGAGGACGCCGCGAGAGAGAATACCGAGACTAAACCTATTCCTAGCCGCTGCGCATGAATAAGGAACTCGGGGTCGTTATCTCTGAGATCGCCACTAAAAGCAAAACGGTATAGATGCGAGACCCTTGCCCGTGAGGCCGAGTAGCCGCGTCCAAAACATACCCCGAAGAACAACCCGAACACGAGCGAAAGCCCTACGGCTATAGGTATGCTCGGCGTCCAACGGCCCACAAGGCCCAACAGAACTCCGGCCGCAGCACCGCTAAAAATCGCCAGCCGCTTGGAGGGTGCCAATTCTGTAATCTGCCACCATGCTATCTCGCGCCTCTCGTTCCGCTGCAATTGGCGAGCAAAGAATGTAAGCCATCTTATGGCATCGTCTGGATCGCTACGCAGCATCGCAGTTTCGCCACCATGCTTGCTGAGAGCACGCTCAAATACGGTAGGGACAAACGCTGTAAGTAGCTGACGCTTGATGCGGCTGTGGTCAGATGTGAAGGAAACTTCACCAATTTTCAAGATGCCACTTGTCTCATCGGATGCTTTACATGCAAGCCAGACCATGAGCGGGGAGTTGAGTGCCGCCACGAGCGGAGAGTCGTTGTCCTCCACGCCCTCAAGAGCTTCAGCCCACGCGGGCCTACCAGCGCGCGAAAAAGACGCCCTAATCTGATCGACTCGGAGCGGCCGGATGCGGGCAAGCTCGGCTCTAGGCAGCGGTTTCCGCTCTAGAGTGTCGTACTCAGCGACGCGTGAAGTAATGATGACTGGTCGCAAAAATCCAAATATATCGGCAAGGACTCCGCCAGCCTCTTCTCGGATTTTGGCGGGAATCTCGTCCATCCCGTCCAGGATGGGTAGAACCCAACGATCCATGAAGTATTCGAGTATTCGGGCGTCATCGAGTTTCCCGAGAAGGGCAGCAAGCTCCGGATACTCAAATTGGAAACGACGCGCCATCCAGTTATAGAGGTCAATCTTCGCTGGATTCCACGACGCCAATGGGAAACGGATGGGAATACGGTCGTCAGGACCTCGCGCTACGAGCAGATGATCGACTAGTAAGACTAGCATCGTGGTTTTACCCGCGCCTGCTTCGCCAAGGACTGTAAGCTGGCCGATCTCGCCGGCCTGAAAACGTTCTGCTAGTTCGACGACGCCAGTGCCATTCAGTCTATCGGACTCGGAAGAAGGCGACCATCGGCTGTCTGGTCTATGAACCTCTCCCTGTAGGTAGTCTAGTCCGACAGGCAGCTCATCAAAACCGGTGAGCAGATGGCGGAGCACGGCGTTCTCCCGCTGCACACTTTCCGCAAGACCGTCAATCAAGTCTCGGAGGGATCTATCCTCATTGGTAACAACGGCGGCATTTAAAGAGGTAGCTGCCGCTGGCGCTGGCCAATTCTGTAGTAGGGAAATAGCGGGCTCGATCGGCTCTTTCTGTCGTGCAGATCGCCTGTCCGGGTCTCTCGGATTGACCGCTGCTGTCGGAAGGCCAGGTGTAATCTGCTCAACACTCGGATCGGTGGCGGCGCTCGCATTTCTCACTGACTCCGCTTCATTGACTTGTTGCAGCGCTGTATTGGCCTCAATTTCCTTGATGATTGCGGCCTCTAGCCGGGGCAGAACGTAATCTTCAAGTCGACGTTCACAGGTTCGCTTGCTACGTAGATTGAACTCCGGCCTGTCTTCGATAAAGCGGAGGTAGCGCCTATCGAGGTT
>NZ_JBFLUG010000360.1:0-1782 GCF_041008525.1 Parafrankia sp. FMc2
CACCCGACCCCCCTCGGCCAGCCCCTCACCGCCCACACCGACCCGGTGCGGTCGGTGGCGTTCTCCCCGGACGGGCACACCCTCGCCACCAGCGCCGACGACAAGACAGTGCGACTGTGGGAAGCCAGATGAGCGGAGGCACACGAACCCGCCCCACCCCCCGGGAACTGTGACCGGCCCTGCCGACGGTCGCACCCTCGCCACCAGCTCCAAGGACGGCGTGCGGCTGTGGAATGTGAGCACCCCGGCCGCAGTGACACCCCTCGGCCAGCCCCTCACCCGCGATGTGACCTCGGTGGTTGTTCTCTCCCGACAGGCGCACCCTGGCCACCGGCTCCCTCCACCGCACGGTGCAGCTTGGGGTGCCGGTAAGAAACGTGTCACCAGCCGCAAACGGCGATGATCTACAGCCCACCCGCTGCAACCAGAACAGCCGCGACCCCGGCGGCGGCACCGACCATCGCGGCCAGGGTCGTCAGGATCGCGAGTGTGGCCCGGCCGCCAGTGAGGAGCGCATCGGGCCAGGCGGCACCGCCAGCTCGACACGCGGCGCCAGCGAGGGTGCCCCCCAGCGCAGCAAGAGCAACGGCGGCAAGCAGGGACAGCCCGAACAGGGCGGAGGTCATGACGCTCCACATCCGCGTCACGCCGTCCCGGTCCGACGCGACACTGGTGGTCTACGTCATCAGGCCGGCCGCGTCCGTCCCATGTCCGCACACATGCGGGCACCCGGAGATTCCTCCCGCAAGAGGGCCGCCGGCACCGGGTCCCGGCGGTGGGTGGTCTCCAGGTCGAACGCGGCCCCGCCACCTGGGTGGGTGTGGTCAGTCAGAACGAGAGGTCGTCCTGGTGACGGTGCCTGCGAGGAGCATAACGGACAGATCATCCATCCCGCTTCACGCCCGATAAGCCTCCCCTCCCGGGTGCGTAAGCCCCGCAGGAGGGACAGAATGCCTCCGCTGTTGACGCCCTGCGATCCATCCCTCTTCGGTTGACCTCCACCGATACGGCTCGATCTGTGACGGTTAGTGGCCGACTGGCTAGGCTTGCCAGCCATGACGGCGGACCGAAGGGTGGGCATGCCACGCCCTGACAGCGAATGATCATCGATCGGGAGCGGATTGCTGCCGCGCTGCCCGGCTACACGGTGGGCGTGCAGCTGGGCGCGGGGGCGTTCGGGCTGGTCCTGGCCGCCGAGCATCAGCGGATGGGCCGGCCGGTCGCGGTGAAGGTGATGCAAGCCGAAGGCCCGGAAGGGCTGGTGGTGGACTTCGCCACAGAGGCCCGCACCCTGGCCGGGCTGGACCATCCCCACATCGTCCGTGTCTACGACTGCCTCGACGTCGAGGGCCTGTGTCTGGTCGTGATGGAACTGCTGCCCGGGGGCACCCTGACCCGCCGCCGCCAGCACCTGACCCCCCAGCAGTCCTGCGCGGTCGGCCTCGCGGTAGCCGCGGCCCTCGCCCACGCCCACACCCGCGGGGTGCTCCACCGCGACATCAAGGCCGACAACATCCTGTTCGCCGCCGACAACACGGTGAAAGTCACCGACTTCGGCATCGCGAAAATCTTCGAAGGGTCCGCCGCGACCGCCAGCGGGATGGCCGGCAGCCCGATGTACATGGCCCCCGAACAGATCAACACCGGCCGCCTCGGCCCCGCCACCGACCTCTACGCCCCAGGCAACGCCCTATACCTGTCCACTAACACCATCTCACGCCGCCACCGAGCACACATAGATCAAAACACAGTAGCCGGGTACCTATCAAAAAAAAAAAAAAA
>NZ_JBFLUG010000361.1:0-1781 GCF_041008525.1 Parafrankia sp. FMc2
CTAGCCCTGTCTTCCGCACGTGCGTGCGGTGAGCCAGCTGCTTGGTCTCTTGTTCGGATCACGTCGGGGTGACCGCGATCGGTAGTGACAGGCCTGGGACTGTTCCTGGCTGTGACGGTCGTGATGGACTACGGGCCGCCGAGCTTCGAGAAGCCGCTCGGCGCGCTGCCCGTCGTGCGTGACTACCTGGCCCGCCTCGATCTGGCGGGCACGATCGACCGGCTCGCCCCGATGCGCGACAAGGTCAACCGGGCCACCCACGGCGACGTGATCGCCGCGCTGGTCGCGAACCGGCTGACGTCGCCGACCCCGCTGCTGCATGTCGAACGGTGGGCACGCCAGTGGGCGGTCGAGGAGATGTTCGGCCTCGCGCCGGATGTGTTGAACGACGACCGGGTCGGTCGGGCGCTTGACGCGCTCGCCCCGGTCTGTGAGGCCGTGGTCGGTTCGGTCGGCGCCGCGGCGATCGCCGCGTTCGGCCTCGACGTCTCCCGGATCCACTGGGACATGACGTCGATCTCGCTGTACGGCACCTACCCCGAGGTCGACGGCGACTACGCGACCCCGAAGTACGGCCATCCCAAGGACCGCCGCCCCGACCTCAAACAGGTCCAGACCGGGCTCGCGGTCACCGGTGACGGCGGGATCCCGCTGGTCCACCGCGCCTACGACGGCGGCGCCGGTGAGGTCGCCCAGGTCACCGGCGCGATGCACGCCCTGGCCACGCTCGCCGGGGAACGGCGGTTCCTGCTGGTCGGAGACAGCAAGCTCGTCTCCTATGGAAACCTGACCGCGCTGATCGACGCCGGGGTGCAGTTCCTCGCTCCGGCACCGAAGCAGGTCGTGCCCGCCTCGACGCTTGCCGGGCTGGACTGGGCCAGCGCTGGCATCGTCGAGTACGTCGCCGACCGTGACCAGGCCAGGTTCGCTCACCAGCGGGCCTCCTACCGGGCTCGCGAAGGGGTGACCACGCTGCGCGGGCCGCGGAAGAAGGACCCGGTCCTCACGATGCGCACGGTCTACCTCTGGTCGTCGGCCCGCGCGCAGGCCGCGCGGGCCGCCCGAACGGCCAAGCTCGACCGAGCGGCCGACGACCTCGACCGGCTCTCCCGCGCCGCCGGTTCCCACCACCTCTACCGCGACGTCGCCGCGGTGACCGCCCGCGTCGCGACGATCGCGGCGAAACGCCGTGTCTCCGGCTACCTGCTCACCGAGACCAGCCTCGACCCGGACACCGGGAAACCCACCCTCACCTGGCATTTCAACCAGGACGCGCTCGACGCCGAGGCTGCCACCGACGGCTGGTACGCCTTGCTGACCAACCTGCCTGACGATGTCGGCCCAGCAGAGGTCCTCGCCCGCTACAAAGGCCAGGAAGTCGTCGAACGGCGCTACGGCGCGTTCAAAGGCCCACTCGCGGTCGCGCCGATGTTCCTGCACTCCAACCAGCGCATCCACGCCCTCATCCACGTCATCTGCCTGGCACTGCTCATCTTCTCGCTGATCGAGCGCCAGACACGGCTCGGTGCCGGCCCGGACGGGAAGATCCCCGGCCTCTACGCCGGCCGGCCCGCCCGCCCCACCGGCGCACTCGTCCTCGGCGCGCTCAACACGCTGCGCCTCATGCCCGCGCGCGACGGCCAGCCCGCCTACATCCCCCGCCCACCACACCTTCACCAACACCTCCTCGACATCCTCGGCGTCGACCCGACCCGACCACCTTGATCACCAGTCAGGCAGGTCGAAGCATCGAATCCCCATGTGCGGAAGACCCGGCTAGC
>NZ_JBFLUG010000362.1:0-1780 GCF_041008525.1 Parafrankia sp. FMc2
GGGCCGTCAAGCACGGACTGAAACGTGTGCAGTACCGGCCCGATCTTCTTGTCGGGTTCCTTGCCGAGACCGGGCTTGCTTGGGAAGAGCTCGGATCAACATGACTTCTCGCATTAATCATCAGTATGAGAACGGCCGTGTGTGCTGGAACAAGCCGGTCCGCGCCGACTACCTCGACGAGACCGTCTGGGAACACATCACGAAACTGATCAGCGATCCGACTCTGATCCGCGGCGAGATCGACAGCCGGCTGCGTCAGGCTCGTGATTCGGATCCTGCCAAGCGTGAGCGAGGACAGGTCGAGCTCGCGCTCACGAAGACCACCACCGCCATCACCCGCATGATCGAGGCTTTCCAGGAACAGCTGATCACCCTTGACGAGCTCCGCGCGAGAATGCCCGAACTCCGCACCCGCGAAGCGAACCTCCGTGGCCAACTCGACGCACTCGATAGCCAGATCGCCGACCGCGATCTTTACCTCGCCCTCGTAACCGACCTCGAAGGATTCCTGTCACAGCTGAGCGAGAACGCGAACAGCGCCGAGATCACCGACCGCCAACGCGTCATGCGGCTGCTCGTCAAGAACGTTCTCATCGGCCCCGAGAAAATCACAATCAGGCATCGCATCCCACTTCGCCAACGAGCATCGGACCGCGACACTCCGACCGCCAGCACTGATACGGAGGGTGACCAGAGGGCTGGTTGCCAAGCGCGTTGGGGGCGTAATCTGCCCGCTGTGCGCTGTTCTCGGGCCTACCAGGCCAACGCTTCACAGTGCACGACCGGCTACATTGTGTGACCTGGATAATTCTGTGTCTGGTATCGGCTGATATGACTGTTATGTCGAGGGCTGTCGGGCGCGTGGGTGCGCATTGGGTGCGCGGATGCTGCGGCACGGCGCGGCATCCGCCGGCACGTTCCGGCATGGAAATCGCCCGGACCTCGGATTTTGCGGCACGGCGCGGCACGTTCCGGTATGTTCCGATACGCGGGGATCCGTCTTGTAATCGAGCGGCTAGGGGTTCGAGTCCCCTCGCCGGCTCCAGAAAAATAGGCTCTGACCTGCGGTTTTACAAAGTCAAAGATCATTTTGACAAGATCAAACCGGGTTGGTGTGCGCATGGTGTGCGCATTTCGCGTTGGCGTGCTGGGGGCGATCTTGTTTTGGGTGTCGCCTTTGTCCATCTGGGCCGGGATCTGAGGGCCCACCACCGTCCCAGCAGTGGTTACGGTCTGTTATTTTTCTGCGGTTCTGGGGTGGGTGGGGCGCGGTAAGAGCGTTGCGCGTCGGCTGGCGGTGGTTCATCCGCGCCCCAGCCGGCTGGTCGCGCTGCGTGAGGATCGGGCGTGCACGGGGCCGTTGGGGGCCGTGGCGCCGCCGTGGGCGCGAATGTGTCGGCGTCGATGACCCATCTGCCCAGGGCCGGACCGAGCGTGCGCGTGTCAGCCGCGTAGCGGAGGTCGGCGGTCGCATGGTCGACTGATCGGCGTCAGGACAAGATGGACGGCACAGACGCCCCTGTGTTGTCAAGTAGCCGCGGTGACCGGTGGGCTGGTGCGTGGGATGGCGTTGTAGATCTCGCGGGCGATGTAGCGTTTGAGGCAGCGGACGATTTCGCGTGGGGTTTTGCCTTCGGCGAGACGTCGTTGCTGGTACTGATGATTAATGCGAGAAGTCATGTTGATCCGAGCTCTTCCCAAGCAAGCCCGGTCTCGGCAAGGAACCCGACAAGAAGATCGGGCCGGTACTGCACACGTTTCAGTCCGTGCTTGACGGCCC
>NZ_JBFLUG010000363.1:0-1772 GCF_041008525.1 Parafrankia sp. FMc2
TGGTTCGAGTGGAGGTGAGAGACCTTCGCCGCTGATCCCGTCGCAGCGGGGCGGTGGAGCTGAGGGCAGCCTGATCCGGGTGGTGCCGGGGAGGGTGGGAGCAGCCCTGACAAAGCCGGGACGTGCCAGCACTGCCAGATGGTACGGGTTCGGCGAGCGGGATGGAGAGGAGTACGCGAGGAACCGGCGTGTGACACCCCCTTTATGCGACACTGGCTCGAAATCTGGTGGATCTGGGCCAGGAGCGGTGCGTACCCGCCGCAGTTGTGCGGACGGGGAACTTCCGAGGCGGTGGGCATGAGCTGCCAGGAAGGCTGCGAGGAAAGACTGCGGCGTACTCGCAGCGAGGCCGCAGGGGCATAGTCGGGCTCCTACTCTGTCGAGCGAATCACTGTGAACACGGGAACCGTTCCGGGTCTTGCCCTGCCGCTCGTGGCCAACGGGATGGGTGGGGCTGGGCGCATCGACCGCCGATCGGCCGGGGACGGGGCGGAGCCGCCGTAGTACTCCGAGCTGGGGAAAGCCCACGCACATGGGGAAGGGCGGCAGCGGAATCGAGAAGGACTGGATGCTGTAATGCCGGAAGATGCGTCGCTGAATGGCGATGCTCCGAGTTCAAGACCTGCGGGGTCGTGGGCGAGGGTATCGGAGATGCAGGCCAAGCTTCACCGTTGGGCGGTGGCCGATCCAGGCCGCCGGTTCGATGACTTGTTCAACTTCGTGTACGACCCGGCTACGCTGATCGTGGCGTTCGATCGGGTCGCGGGTAACCGGGGCGCCAGTACCCCCGGCGTTGATGGCGTGACGGTCACCAGCGTCGAGGAACAGGTCGGGGTCCCCGGGTTCCTGGACGACCTGCGGGCCTCCGTGAAGGGTGGCTCGTTCCGGCCGCTACCGGTGCGGGAACGCAAGATCCCCAAATCGGGTGGGTCAGGGAAGATCCGCAAGCTAGGAATTCCAGCTATTGCGGACCGGGTCGTTCAAGCGGCGCTGAAGCTGGTGCTGGATCCTATCTTCGAGGCCGACTTCGAGCCGGTCTCCTACGGGTTCCGACCCAGACGGCGGCCACACGACGCGATCGCCGAGATTCACCATTTCGGCACCCGAGGCTATCGGTGGGTGCTGGACGCGGACATCGAGGCGGCCTTCGACAACCTCTCGCACTCCTTCGCTATGGATCGGGTACGGAGGCGAGTCAAGGACAAGCGTGTGCTGGCTTTGCTGAAGGCGTTCCTCAAGGCCGGGGTGCTCACCGAACACGGCGAGCACCGCGAGACTCTCACCGGCACACAACAGGGCGGCATTCTGTCTCCGTTGATCTTTAACATTGCTCTGTCCGCGCTTGATGAGCACGTGATGGAGCCGTGGAAGCCTGGCGGGTCGATGTCCACTCCTGGGAAGCGATACTACCGTCGCTCCAAGGGAGCACCGACGTGGCGGATCACTCGCTACGCCGACGACTTTGTGATCTTGGTGCATGGTTCGCGTGAGGACACTGAAGCGTTACACGAAGACGTCGCCCACGTGTTGGCCCCGATGGGGTTACGGCTGTCACCAGTCAAAACACAGGTGGTCCACATGAGCGACGGGTTCTGCTTCCTCGGCTTCCGCATCCGGTGGAAACGCAAGAGGGGCACGAACAAGTGGTACGTCTACACCTTCATCTCCGAGCAAGCGGTCCGGTCGGTGAAGGCGAAGATCCGTGCCCTGACACACAAGACATCGCAGTGGAACCTTGCATCGATCCTGACCCGGATGGGCCAGATAATGCG
>NZ_JBFLUG010000364.1:0-1747 GCF_041008525.1 Parafrankia sp. FMc2
TGGCGGGGCCTGGCCACTCGCTACGACAAGACCCCCGAAAGCTACGCCGCGGGACTCCACCTACGCGGGTCCGTTCTCTGGCTCCGCAGCCTCCCAACCCGATGATCCGAACCCAGAACAGGCCCTAACAGCAGACCGCGACTCGCGTCCACGACCAAGGTCATCGGATTGACCTCGGCGAACGCCGCCAACCATCCCGGCATCGTGTCGGTAGGGACGAACAGCGAGCTGCCGAACTGGAGCGGGACCATCCAGAGCATGGTCACTGACTCCACAGTCTGGATACTGCGGACCGCCAGGCCTATGAAAGCTGCGACCCAGCAGAGCGCCACACCATACGCGGTAAGAAGCCCCAGCGCCGCCACGGACGAAACCACGTTCGTCTCTATACGGAAGCCAATCACGTAAGCGAACGAAAATATAATCAGGAGGCTGACTAGCATTCGCACAGTGTCGGCGATAATTCGCCCTGTCAGCACTGCCGAACGAGCGATCGGCAGTGATCTCAGGCGATCTACCATACCATTTCCAAAATCCACGGCAAGGCTGATACCAGTGCTTCTCGATACGATGGTGAGCGTCAGCGCCATGATTCCAGGCATGAAGAACTGTTGATAGGTTCTTGTGCTGTCCGCGATGGCACCACCTAGCACATAGACGAACACGACCGCGAACACCATCGGCATGACCGTCGCATCCAGGATCAAGCCCGGGTTCCCGGCGATCTTCATCAGGTTTCGACGCGCGATGATCAGCGAGTGCCGGACCATGTTCATCGGACTCTCGCTGGGCAACGGCGCGAATGTCGAGCCTGCGGACGCATGCCGAGGCGGGTCCAGTGTCACGCTCAGGCCATTCCGGGGCATGCTCATTCCTCTCCGGCTGGGTTCTCGCTGGCCGCGAGACCGCTGGTGGCGGGGGCTTGCATGCCAGTTCGCCTTCCCGTGAGAGTGAGAAATACCTCGTCGAGGCTTGGCCGGCGGGTTTCGATCATGGCTATCCGCGCCGAGGAATCCGCGAGGACCTGAACGGCCAGCGTCAGCTCGGCCTCGCCGGCAACGGGCGCCGCGACCACCGTCCCCCCAACGCCCGGAAGAATCGAGGAGGCTCCGGTGACCTCCGGCGCGCCCGTGTCGGGCTCCGCAGGGACGTCAGGAGAAGCCGTCAGGCTCGTCGTCAGGCCGGCGGCCGACAGCAGTCGGCGCACCGCCGGAGCCTCGGCGGCGTCGGCCACCCGCACGTGCAACACAAGGCCGCCGAGCTGAGTGCGGAGCTGGTCGGGCGACCCCTCAGCGATCAACTGCCCGGAGTCGAGCACCGCCACCGTGTCCGCGAGCGCCTGCGCTTCCTCCATGTACTGGGTGGTCAGCAGGACCGTGACGCCCCGCGCGGCCAGCGAGCGGACGATGTCCCACAACTCGAGTCTGCTCTGCGGATCCAGACCCGTGGTGGGCTCGTCCAGGAACAGCACCCGCGGTTCACCGACGAGGCTCACGGCGAGGTCGAGCCGGCGTCGCATCCCCCCGGAATAGCCTCGGACGTTTCGGCGGCCGGCTTCGGTCAGGCCGAAGCGTTCCAGCAGTTCGTCGGCGCGGACCCGGGCCTGTCGAGGCGGTAGGTCAATACCAGGAACTTAAGGTCTGATCGTGTAGGTTCTGGCTGTGCCGAGGCGTGGTCAGGTCAAGGAGAAGGCCGGGGACCGGTTGGTGGACCGGGTCGGGTTGGGGGTGCTGGCCGCGCAGTTCCC
>NZ_JBFLUG010000365.1:0-1746 GCF_041008525.1 Parafrankia sp. FMc2
CGGCGAGGCCGAGCTCGGCGGCTTCCAGCGTCGGCGCGGTGTAGATCTCCTTCATCGCCTTGACGACGGCTTTCCGGTCGGTGAAGGACACGAACCGCATCGCGTTGCGGATCACGTGGACGACGCAGACTCCCGCTGTCAACCTCCCGAGCAGAAATCATGGTCGACGGCTGCATTTTTGGGCATGCTGACGCCACCCGCAGGTGAGAATCTGCGACCTGCAGGGCTCGGATCGCTGGTTGTTAGGCTGCTATGTCAGACCTGTGATGGCGGTTCGGGTCGTAGGGGGTGCCATCGATCCAGGCCCGCCAGAGCACACGTGTCCATCGTGCTCCGAGACCGCGTAGCGCGCGGTATTTACTCTGACCTCGTTCCCTGGAAGCCTCGTAAACGGCACCCGCCCATTCGTCCTCACGGGCGGAAACGAACGCCCACCAGTCGATCGCATGTCGCATGCGCCGGTTCGCGGCGTAACGAAACCGGACCTGGTGAGTGCGTCCCGACGCGCGGGTGACCGGCGCCAGACCAGCCTCTGCAAGCAGAGCAGCTACCGAGGGAAACCGTGCCCGGTCGTCGCCCATCTCACCGATCAGCGTCGCCGCGATCACCGGTCCGAGGCCAGGGAAGCTCGTGAACACCGCCGTGTCGGGATGGGACGACAGCAGCTCGCGGATCGTTTTGTCGTAGGTCCGCAGGTGACTGTTGAGCATTTCCAGCTCGCTGGCGAACATCTGCGCGGCCAACACCTTTCCTGCTTCTGTTCCCGCAGCGGCGGCCAGCAGATGGGGTCGCATCCGTTCAACGAGGACCGTGGGGTCGGCCCGGCCGGAGTAGCCGTGCAGGCGACAGAACGCCGCCATCCGCGCCGGTCCCACCCGCGCCGCCTGCTCCGGCGTCGGGTACTCCTTCACGAAGGCCAGCGCGATGTCACGGTCGAGGCTGGAGAACAGGTGCAGCGGCGCAGGGTGGTAGGACTCGAGGACCGCCCGCAGCCGTGACTCGGTCGCCCGCTGCGCCAACACCACCCGGTCCCGGTCCCGGTCGCGGCTGACCGCCCGCAGCTGTGCGGTCAGCGGAGACGGCGCGCGCAACGGCCGCCAGTGGGCGTGCTCGTGGCGCAGCGTGTCCGCCAAGACGAAGGCGTCGAAGCTGTCGCTCTTGGTCGCCGCGAGCCGATAACGCTCCCGTGCCCTCGCCGAAATCTTCGGCGACACACAGAAAACCGAAACATCCAACTTATGAAGATGCTCGACCAGGAGTCCTTCCGCCCGTTCGATCGCGACACGGACCGGCGCAGAAGACGAGCCGATCAGCGCATCCAGCTCGGCCAGACCGCCGACCGTGTGCTGAACACGACGACGAACAAGAACCGTGCCCGCTTCGTTCGGAACACACACCTGGTGAAAACTGAACCGCCCCGGGTTCCATGGAGACCGGTCCGTTTGAGAGGATCGAGTCGTGCCCGCTCCCAGGAAGTACCCCGATGAGCTCCGTGAACGTTCCGTCCGTCTCGTGCAACAGATGCGTCGTGAGCAGCCGGCGGAGGCGTCACGCGCGATCTCGACGGTCGCGAAGCGGCTGGATGTGCATCCGGCGACACTGCGGCTCTGGGTGAATCAGCAAGGCTCCGGCACGCTCTCGCTTTGACGGGTAGGTCGGGTTGGTCGGGTCTGCCTGGGTCGGGCTGGCCGTGACCGGTTCGTGGGGGCGGGCCGGTGGGACCACGTGTCGTTCGCAGACAAGCAG
>NZ_JBFLUG010000366.1:0-1735 GCF_041008525.1 Parafrankia sp. FMc2
ACGCAGGAAACCGTGGACGGCATGTCCCAGGAGAGGATCGGACGCATCATCGATGCGATGCGCCACGAACGCTACCGATTCCACCCCGTCCGGCGAGTCCACATCCCGAAAAAGGATGGGAAGACCCGCCCTTTGGGGCTACCGACCTGGTCGGACAAGCTCGTCGGGGAAGTTGTACGCCTGCTCCTGGAGGCCTACTATGAACCGACGTTCTCCGACTGGTCCCACGGGTTCCGGCCACGGCGAGGCTGCCACACCGCCCTGCGGGAGATAGCCAACACCTGGACCGGAACAGCCTGGTTCATCGAAGGAGACATCACCGACTGTTTCGGGTCTCTCGATCACGACCTGATGATCGGAATCCTGTCGGAGAGGATCCGCGATAACCGGTTCCTGCGGCTGGTGCGTAACATGCTACGAGCCGGATACCTGGAGGACTGGACATGGGGCGCCACCTTGTCGGGAGCTCCCCAGGGCGGAGTTGCCTCGCCGATCCTGTCCTCGATCTACCTGCACAAGCTGGACGAGTTCGTCGAGAAGATTCTGATCCCGGAGTACACCCGAGGGGGACGCAGGGCGCGTAACCCTGCTTACCTCGTCCTGCAGAACGAGCTGGCCAAGGCACGCCGACGCGGTGACCGGGCACAGGCCCGGATATTACGACGGCAAATGGTCAGCCTACCCAGCTCCGATCCCGATGATCCGGGATATCGGCGGCTGCGTTACTGCAGATATGCGGATGACCATCTGCTCGGGTTCACCGGACCGAAGGCCGAAGCTGAGGAAATCAGACAGCGGCTGGCGGAGTTCCTGCGTGACGACCTCAAGCTGGAACTGTCCACCGATAAGACGCTGATAACCCACGCCCGTACCGGCGCGGCCCGCTTCCTCGGCTACGAGATCACTGTCCAGCACAACAGCAGCAAGACCACCCGGCGCCGTCGATCGGTCAACGGGCAGGTCGCACTGCGGGTGCCACGCGATGTGATCAAAGCCAAAAGTGTCCCCTACCTGCACCGCGGAAAACCCGCCAAGCAGAAGGCCCTGACCAACGGCGACGACTACACCATCGTCGCCACCTACGGGGCCATCTACCGGGGCATCGCCCAGTACTACCTGCTGGCCGGAGACGTCTACCGACTTCACCGGCTGCGCTGGGTCATGGAAACGTCCATGCTCAAGACCCTGGCAGGTAAGCACCGCTCGTCGGTGTCGAAGATGGCCGCCAAACACAAGGCCAAAATCCAGACACCGAACGGGCCGCGCACCTGCTTCGAGGCACGCATCGAACGCAGCAGCAGAAAACCACTGGTCGCACGGTTCGGTGACATCACACTCCACCGGCAGAAAACAGCGACAGTCTTTGACCGTCAGCCGACCCGGGTGGACTATCCGCACAAGGAACTCCTTACCAGGCTCCTCGCGGATATCTGCGAAGTCTGCCAGCGCACGGGCAACGTCGAAGTTCACCACGTCCGCGCACTCAAAGACCTCGCGGCACCCGGCCCTCTGCCGCCCCCGTGGGCCACAGCCATGGCAAACCGCAGACGTAAGACACTCGTGGTCTGCGCTACCTGCCACGGCCAGATTCACAAGGGGCGGCCCGCCACACCGCTCACGCAGTAGTCACCGGAGAGCCGGATGATCGGGAAACCATCACGTCCGGTTCGGCGGGAGGCCGCGCGGAAAAGGACCAGCCCTCGGGCTGACACCTCGCTGCGCGGCCGACCCATCC
>NZ_JBFLUG010000367.1:0-1665 GCF_041008525.1 Parafrankia sp. FMc2
ACGTCGTATCTGCTGCACCGCCTGGACTACAGCCCGCAGGTCCCGGCCCGTCGGGCCGCCGAACGCGACGAGGAGAAGGTCGCCGCGTGGCGGGCGGAGACCTGGGCGAAGGTACGAGGCTAATGGGGCTGCCGGGCCGGTTGTAGTGCAGGCTCGGTTCCGGTAGCCGCTGGCAGGTGAGCACTGTGCTAGGCGGGAGAGGTCGAGTCCTGCCGCTAGATCGTGCCCCTGCCAGTGGTCGGGAGAGTTGACCGCTGATGGGATGTCGTGCCCGGCCCGTAAGGACGTGAGCACTGATCCATTAGGGAGCTGGTGGTTCTCCCGCGCGCTGCCGACGTGGCTGCTGACCGTGGGAGGCGCGGATGCTGTTCGTCGGAGACGACTGGGCTGAGGACCATCACGACGTCGAGGTCCAGGACGAGACCGGCCGCCAATTAGGCAAGGCCCGGCTGCCCGAGGGGGTAGTCGGGATCGGCCGGTTCCACGAGCTGGTCGCCCGGTTCCTGTCCGAGGGTGCGGACGCCGGCGAGGTCGTGATCGGAATCGAGACCGACCGGGGCCCGTGGGTGCGGGCGCTGCTCGCGGCCGGCTACCGGGTGATCGCGGTCAACCCGATCCAGGCCGCCCGCTACCGGGAACGACGCTCGACGTCCGGGGCGAAAAGCGACGCGGCGGACGCGCACGCGTTGGCGGACATGGTCCGCATCGACCGGCATCAGCTGCGGGCGGTGGCCGGGGACAGCGACCTGGCCGAGGCGGTCAAGGTCACCGCCCGGGCGCACCAGACCCTGATCTGGGATCGCACCCGCCACGTGCAGCGGCTGCGCAGCTCGCTACGGGAGTACTTCCCCGCCGCGTTGGAGGCGTTCGACGACCTGACGGCCCCGGACTGCCTGGAACTACTGGCCAAAGCAGCGACCCCGGCTGCGGGCGCCCGGCTGACCGTGGCGCAGATCTCCGCCGCACTCACCCGAGCCCGCCGCCGTGACGTCGCGTCGAAGTCCCGGGTGATCCGGGCGGTGCTCCACAGTCCCCAGCTCGCCCAGCCGCCGGCTCTGACCAGCGCCTACGCGGGAACGGCGCGGGCCCTGGTCGCGCTGCTCACCACGTTGAACGGTGAGATCAGCCGGCTGGAGGAGCAGATCGACACGGATTTTGGCCAGCACCCGGACGCTGAGATCTACCTGTCCCAACCCGGCCTGGGTCAGATCCTCGCCGCCCGGGTGCTCGCCGAGTTCGGCGACGACCCGAAGCGCTACGCCGACGCCAAGGCCCGCAAGAACTACGCCGGGACCAGCCCGATCACCCGCGCCTCCGGCAAAAAGAAGATCGTGATGGCCCGGTACGCGCGCAATCCCCGGCTCGCTGACGCCCTGCACCAGCAGGCGTTCTGCGCCCTGACCGCCTCCCCAGGCGCCCGCGCCTACTACGACATGCTCCGCGCCCGCGGCACCGGCCACCACACCGCTCTCCGCCAACTCGCCAACCGGCTCGTCGGCATCCTCCACGGCTGCCTCAAGACCCACACCCACTACCAGGAAGCAACCGCCTGGTCACATCACGCCACACAGCCGACCGCCGCTTGACGCGCTAGACCATGGGATATCTAGCGGCGACGACCGGCGCGTGGATCGTCTTCGAGGACGAAGCCGGGCAGAGCCTGCG
>NZ_JBFLUG010000368.1:0-1662 GCF_041008525.1 Parafrankia sp. FMc2
CCCCCGCCCACCACACCTTCACCAACACCTCCTCGACATCCTCGGCGTCGACCCGACCCGACCACCTTGATCACCAGTCAGGCAGGTCGAAGCATCGAATCCCCATGTGCGGAAGACCCGGCTAGCGCGCAACCGCTGGGCGGACGGTCGCTGGGCGGACGGCCGCGCAGCGGGCGCCGTCTGGTGCCGGTCGCCGACGGTTGAGCGTGATCGCCGGCCGCTGCCCCGGGAGGGTGGCGGCCGGCGGGCGGCGTCCCGCCGAACCGGGTCGTTCGTACTCCACCCCGACGACAAAGGCCGGATGATGACGGCTTTCCTGGATGACACCGTTCTGTAACGACACCAGTCGTGTGACAAGGGTGTCTCCACAGCACCAGCCGCCAGGGGTGGGAGGGGCCTGATGAGCCGCCGTCCGATCGTGTCAGACACCGTGACATGGGAGTTCAACGCCACGTACCTGGCTGCGAGCGGTGAGCGGGTGCCGCTGCCGACGAGCCTGCGTTACGACCCGGTCGATCCCGTCGCGATCACCATGAGCATGTGGGTCACCGATCAGAGAGCCGTCGTGTGGACGTTCGCTCGCAGGCTCTTCGTCGACGGCGCCCGGCGCTGCGCCGGGCTCGGCGACGTGCGGATCCGCCCGTTGGTGCGGGACCGGCGCCGGGTGCTGCTGGTCGAGCTGACCAGCCCCGGTGGGCACGCGCTGATCGAACTGCCCGCGAACCGGGTCAACGACTTCATCGCCCACACCTACGATCTGCTCCCGGCCTCGGCGGAGGACGCCGTGGTCGAGCGCGATCTGGAGCTGCGTGTCCTGAAGGGCCACACCCGCAGCTGACCGGCCGGCGGACCGCGGTAGACGCACCAGCCTGCCAGCGGATACGCCGGCCGACCGCCGGAGGACGTCGGCGGGCCCGTCATCTGATCGGCGCTGTGGCATCCGGACGTCCGGGCAGCCCAGCTCTGGACGTCCGGCCCTGGACCGGCAGCCCACGGCCGCCGGCGCCGGTCCTCCAGGATGTCCGCCCGGCGCGGCGCCCCAGAAGTAGGGGAGATCCGCGCGGCGTCGTTCGTCCTCCGGGCCGTCTGCCTGAAAAGCGGAAGGTCGGCGGTTCGCCCCCGCCCACCCTTTTGACCTGCGGAAATAGCAGGATTTTTCGATCGCCAGTTGATCGTTATATGGCAACGAGTGTGGCAACGGCGTCACGCGATCTCGGTGACGGTCTGTCTCGGACCCCGGTTGACCTGCGAGAACGGCGGAGTTGACCATCCGCTTTCCGGGTGGGAGGTCACGAGCCCTGTGTCCACGGACGTTGCCACAAGGTATGGGCCTTGTGTGGCAACGGGGCTCGGCCGGCCCGGTCACGTCGGGCCCGTGACCTGCGGTCACGTCCACGGGGGGTGGTGTACGGAGAGCGATGCCGCGTGATCCTGGTTGAATGTTATGCGGGGAGAGCTTCGGGCGCCACGCTGATCTCGGGTGTGTCGGATGGGCTGTTCGTCGCGTCGACTTTCGCGAGGATTTCCAGGCCGAAGTACTGATGATTAATGTGTGGTGTTAGTTGGCCTGGTGATGGCCACAGATATGCGGGTAGACCGTTTGTATGAGGTATGCGACGGGTGGCGGGTTGACGCCCGCCGAGCAGGTGGAAAGGGAGAGGA
>NZ_JBFLUG010000369.1:0-1633 GCF_041008525.1 Parafrankia sp. FMc2
GGGCGCGTGGGTCACCCGTCCAGTGTCCGGCACGGCGGTGGCTGGGAGCACCCCGGGCTGTGTGCGGTTTGTCCGGGCGGGTGCTCGGGAGGGCGTTGTGTGGCCGGGTGAGCTGCGGGTGGTGCCGCGGCAGGTCGGTCTGCGTCGCTGGCCGCACCGTCGTCGGGGACCACGTTGGGACTACCGGGGGGTATTCGTCGGGACTACCAGGAGGTTGTCGGGGCGGGGCGGGGCGCTTTGGTCAGAGCCGGTCGTGCAGGATCTGGCCGCGCAGCACGGTGCGCAGGCATGTCGGCCGGGTGCGCGCGGCCGCGTCCACCGGGTCGGCGGAGGCGGCTTCGGCGGCTTCGGCGGCGCCGGCCTGGCGGCTGGCGCGGGTGTCCCAGATCGCGAAGGTGGCGGGGGCGCCGGCGGTGAGCTGCCCGGAACCGTCGGCGGCGGCGCGGGCGGCCACCCAGCCGCCGCGGGTGGCGGCGGTGAACGCGTCCGCGGTGCTGATGCGGGCGGCGGGGTTGTGGTGGTGGGCGGCGGCGTGGACGGCACCCCAGGGGTCGAGGGGGGTGACGGGGCTGTCGGAGGACAGGGCCAGGGTGACGCCGGCGGCGGTGTAGGCGGCGAACGGGTTCATGGCCGCGGCGCGGGCCGTGCCGAGGCGGGTGGTGTACAGCTGGTCGGGGCCGCCGTAGCGGGCGTCGAAGGCGGGTTGGACGCTGGCGATGAGGCCGAGGCGGGCCATGGCGCTGATCTGGTCGGGGTGGGCGAGTTCGGCGTGTTCGACGCGGTGGCGGGCGGCGGCGATGGTGGCGGTGCCGAGGCGGGCGGCGGCGGCGTGCAGGCCGGTCAGGACGGTGTCGAGGGCGGCGTCGCCGATGGCGTGGAAGCCGGTCTGCAGGCCGGCGGCGGTGGCGTCGAGGACGATGTCGCGGATGTCGTCGGCGTCGTGGTGGAGCTGCCCGTGGTGGGTGGGCTGGTCATGGTAGGGGGTGCGCAGGGCGGCGGTGTGGGAGCCGAGGGAGCCGTCGACGAACAGGTCGCCGCCGTAGCCGACGGGGCCGACGCCGGGTTCGGCGGCGAGGGCGAGGGCGGTGGCGAGGTCGCCGGCCCAGTAGCCGGTGATGGCGGGGCCGGGTTCGTCGCGGGCGAGGGTGAGTAGGTCGGCGAGGTCGTCGGCGGAGGAGACCTGTGGTCCGCCCATCTCGTGCAGTGCGGCGATGCCGAGGGTGGCCGCGTGGGTGCGGACGCGCCGGGCGGCGTCGAGGCGGCTGGTGCGGGGCAGGTCGTGGTAGGCGGTGGTGCGGGCGCGGTGGTGGGCGTCGTCGCGGCACAGTCCGTCGCCGAGCCAGCCGGGGGCGTGGGGGGCGCGGGAGCGCTCGGCCAGTGTCAGGGAGATGACGGCGGTGTGGCCGTCGGCGCGGGCGAGGTAGACGTCGACGGGGCCGACGGCGCGGGTCAGTTCGGCGGCGGTGGGTGGGCGCTGTTCGGGCCAGCGGGTCTCGTCCCATCCGGTGCCGAGCAGGGGCTGGCCGGGGCGGCGGCGGGCGGCGCGGTGGAGCTGGTCGAGGGCGTGGCGCAGGGTGGGGGTGTCGGTGAGGTCGACCCCGTCAAGGGCGAGTCCGGTGGCGGTGGTGTGGAC